>JAKAJS010000140.1 GCA_021813685.1 Deltaproteobacteria bacterium
CGGCCGCTTTCACCTCGTTCATTTGCGCCTCGGAGATTGCCCCGATTTTCTCAGAAACCCTGTCGTGGCTGATGGCTCTTAGTTGAAAACAGTCTGCCGAAGATTTTTTGGAAAGACCGTTTGTGTCGGTTGGATTCAGGGATACGAAAAAGGGGTGCTTATCCCACTGGAGTTTCCAGCCGGTCACCGGGACGACAATGGCCAGTCGCAGGTGTTTGGCGTGGCCCCCGTTCAGGACGATGACCGGCCGTTTTTTCCTGATCTCATCCCCGGTGCTGGGATCGAGATTTACCCAATAAATATCACCGCTCCTCAAAATCCTCTCCTTCGAGTGACTCGAAGAGGTTTTCCACCGGAGCTTGGGCGAATGCCTCCATGGCGGAGGCCATTTTCATCTCCCGAAGCTTTCGGCGGTCCTCACAGATCTTGACGTTTATCGCATCGCGCACATACTCGCTGAGGCTCCTGTACTTCAATTCCTTGTGGGTCTTCTTGATAAACTCGTAGCTTTCCTTTTCGATCTGGACCTTGGTCTGCACCAGCATGCCTTCGTCCCTCCAGTGCTTTTTGAAATCATTATAGTCTCAACGGGGAGGAAATTTAACCCCATTTTTGAGGTAAATTTATCGGGGATATCGATCGCAACCCATTGAACGCCCCCGCAACAAAATGTTGCCTCCGGTTGCAATAATCCGTCCGATGATTACTCTGCCGGTCATGGGAGAAAGAGAGCCGATAGTTTGTACCCGATCGGCCATCTGGCCGGCGGAGGAGAAAAGAATTCTTTCCATTCCTTTCAAAGCAGAGGAGAGTTGCCATGTCAGCGTACACGATAGTCGAACTCGTCGGAACCAGCCCGAATTCCTGGGAAGAAGCCGCCAAAGAGGCCGTCGAGACTGCGGGCAAGAGCCTGAGAGACTTGAGAATTGCCGAAGTGACCAAGACGGACATGCGTATCGAAAACGGCAAGGTCGTCGAGTATCGTGCCCGGGTGAAGCTCTCCTTCAAGTACGAGGGGGGAAACTAACGCTTCTCAATCCACAACCATCGAAAAAGTCATCTTTGTAGCATTCGGAGATATCGATTGGCTTTGCGAATCGATATCTCCGGACTCCCTCCCGATGCCTTCGTTTTCTTGCGCAGTTGCAAAAATTCCGAGGAAATTATAAAGAACTCTCGAAGCATGGACCGAACCAGAGGGGGATGCGGCATGGAAATGAACTGCGTGAAATGCAGGGTTACCGATAAATTGTGTAGAAAGCCCGACGGACGCGGGCCTGAATTTTGTCCGACTAAGAGGAAGAAAAGTATTATCGAGGAGTCGCTAAAAGAATACGAAAAGCCTGAAAACAGCGAATTCGCAAGACTTGCCTCGGTCCAGGAGGGCGAATGCTATGCAAACCGGAACGTAAAGCCCTACATGATGGAGCCGGTAAAGACCCGGATTGTCGAGACCATGGAGTTTGCTCACAAAATGGGCTACAAAAGGCTCGGGATCGCCTTTTGCGGGGGAGTGACCCAGGAGGCCGGGGTTTTGACCGAAATATTTGAAAAACATGGCTTCGAGGTCGTAGGGGTATCCTGCAAAGTGGGCGGGGTCCCGAAGGAACGGATAGGAATAAAGGAAGAGGAGAAGATAAATATCGGCACCTACGAATCGATGTGCAATCCGATCGCCCAGGCCATGCTGTTAAACGATGCCCGGGTCGATCTGAATATCATGGTCTGCCTGTGCGTAGGGCACGATTCGCTCTTTCTCAAATACATCCATGGCCCCACCACGGTTCTGGCGGTAAAAGACAGGGTAACGGCCCACAATCCATTGGCGCCCGTGTACACGTCGCACTCCTACTACCAGAGACTGCAGAAACTGGAAATGGGAAGCGATGAGGAGATGAAGGCTCGGCTGACGGCCAAATAGAATCAACCCGAGCATGAATCTATCGAGGCTCTCCTGGAGATCTTCGGGATACTCATTTCTTTCTTCTTTTCACCCCCCCCAAATTGTAATAGTGTCCCTCCAGGAGTCCTCGAACAACGATAACCCCTTGCCGTTTGGGCTAGGCCACCCGGCCGCGGCGCCAGCCGCCTCCGGCTGCGGCGCTAGCCGCGGAGGTTTGGTTTGGAACGAAAACTGCTCGGTGAAGAACACCTCATTTTCAGGGATTCGGTGCGAAAGTTTCTCGAAAGGGAAATATTGCCTCACTACGACCAGTGGGAAAGCGACGGGATCGTGCCGCGCGAAGTCTGGAAGAGGTTGGGGGAAAACGGGTTTTTGTGCCCCTGGCTCGAAGAGAAATACGGGGGGCCGGGGGCGGATTTTCTGTGTTCGCTCATCCTGTGCGAGGAGTTTTCCTATCATGGCGTAACGGGACTGGTTGCGCCGCTCCACAGCGATATCATCGTGCCCTACATCTACAGTTTCGGGTCCGAGGAGCAGAAGAAAAAGTGGCTTCCCGGCTGCGCTTCGGGGGAGATCCTCACCGCGATCGCCATGACGGAGCCAGGTACGGGCTCGGACCTCGCCGCGGTTCGCACGAGCGCGGTTCGCGACGGCGATCATTACGTGTTAAACGGTCAGAAGACCTTCATTTCGCTTGGCATTCTTTCGGACCTCGTGATCGTAGTGGCCAAAACGGACCCCAAGGCGGGTCGAAAAGGCGTGAGCCTCCTCTGCGTGGAATCGGGAACGCCCGGGTTTAGCCGAGGCAGAAAGCTCGACAAGATGGGGTGGCGCAGCCAGGATACGGCCGAGCTTTTCTTCGAGGACTGCCGCGTGCCCGTCTCCAATCTTCTGGGGGAAGAGGGAAAAGGCTTCTACTACCTGATGCAAAAGCTTCAGCAGGAAAGGCTCGTCGCAAGCCTCATGGCCCAGTCCATGGCCGAGGCCATGCTGGATATGACGGTAGGCTATTGCAAGGGGCGAACGATTTTCGGCAGCCCGGTTGGTTCGTTCCAGCACAACACCTTTAAAATCGTCGAGATGGCGACCGAGATCGAACTCGGGCGGACCTTTCTCGACTCGCTCATTGCCGACCATATAGCCGGCGGTGAAATCACGAAAAAAGCCTCCATGGCCAAGGCGTGGATACCCGAGATGGCCAATCGGGTAGCCTACGACTGCGTTCAGCTCCATGGAGGCTACGGCTACATGGAGGAATACCCGATCTGCCGGTTTGCCAGGGACGTACGCGTGATTTCGATTTTCGCCGGAACCACCGAGGTCATGAAGGCAATCATCGGCAAAATGATGGGCTTCTAAAAATGGAGAAAAGATTATGAAAATCAGCGAATGCAGGGCGATTGTCACCGGTGGGGCCTCAGGGCTCGGAGCGGCATGTATACGGAAACTGGTTGCAGGCGGGGGGAGGGCGGCGGCCCTCGATCTCGATGCGGCAAGAGGGGAAAAGCTTGCGGCCGAATCGGGGGGCTCGGTCATTTTCATCAAAACCGACGTCACGAGCGAAGAAGACGTTCTTGGTGCACTCGGGAAAACGGTGGAAGCCTTTGGCTCCATCAACACGGTAATCAACTGCGCGGGGGTGGGCGAGCCCGGCAAGGTGCTCTCCAAAAAGGGCCCTCTGCCGCTTTCCACATTCGAACGAATGATCCGGATCAACCTGATCGGGACCTTCAACGTCTTGCGCCTTGCCGTGGCGCAGATGGTGAACAACACTCCGAACGAAGAGGGCGAAAACGGCGTCATTATAAATACGGCGTCTGTAGCGGCGTTTGACGGCCAGATCGGGCAGCCGGCATATTCGGCCTCCAAGGCGGGCATCGTGGGCATGACATTGCCCATCGCCAGGGAATGCGCGGCCTATGGCATCCGGGTAATGACCATCGCGCCCGGAATTTTCGATACGCCCCTTCTGGCATCACTGCCCGAAGCCGCCCGAGAAGCGCTGGGAAAGATGGTTCCTTTTCCCTCGCGGCTTGGCAGGCCGGAGGAATTCGCAGACCTTGCCCTGCACATCCTTGAAAACTCCATGTTGAACGGCGAGGTCATACGGCTTGACGGCGCGATCAGAATGGCCCCCAAATGAGAAAAAGGAGGAGGGCGGTATGAAAAACAGGGAGGAAATAGTGATCGTCAGCGCCGTGCGAACTCCTTTCAGCAAGTTCGATACGGCGATGGCCGACATCGCGAGCATCGATCTTGGCGTGATGGTCATGAAGGAAGTAATCGAGCGGGTTGGCGTGAGGCCCGAGGAGGTGGACGATATCAGCTACGGGAGCTGCGTTCCGGCGGAAGTGGCGCTCGAGCTCGACGTCCCGGGGCGTCAGGCAGCGCTTTTGGCCGGATTTCCCGCCGAAAATATTTCTCTCAGTCTCGACCGTGCCTGCTGTTCCTCCCTTACCTGCGTGCGTCTCGGGGTGAGGGCCATAAAGGCCGGGGAGGCGGAAATCGTCATGGCGGTCGGCTCGGAAAACATGCCCCGAACGCCCCATCTGGCGCCGGGGCTGAGAAAAGGGGAACGGCTGGGCCATATCCGGCTGGTCGATCCTCTGTTCGAACTCGGGTATATGGCCAAAGGATTCAACCCGGTGGCAAAAGACGCGGGGGAAGTGGCGCTGGAGTACGGGGTGGACAGGCAAATGCAGGACGCCTGGGCCCTCGGGAGCCAGGAAAAGTACGCGAGAGCCCGAGAGGAGGGAAAATTCAAAATCGGTGAAGAGCTCATGCCGGTTGTCATTGCGCAGAAAAAGGGCGGCCCCGTGGTGATCGAAGAAGATGAGTCGCCGCGCAAAACGAGCCTGGAGGCCCTGGCGAGGCTGAAGCCGATCTACGGAAGCCCCACGGTCACGGCGGGGAATGCTCCCCCCTTGAGTGCGGGGGCGAGCGCCATCCTCATGATGACCGGAAAAAGAGCCGAGGAAAAAGGGCTGCGACCCCTCGCCTCGATCGAAACCATCGTAGCCTCGGCTACCGCCCCGCGCGAAATCGCAACGATTCCGGCTTTTACCATTCAGAAGGCTCTCGGAGCTACCGGACTCACCATCGACGATATGGATCTCATCGAAATCAACGAAGCCTTTGCCGCCATGCCTCTTGTTTCCACAAAGATCCTGGCCAAAGGCGACGCGCAAAAATGGGAAGAGCTGCAAAAAAAGACAAACGTCAACGGAGGGGCGATCGCCATAGGCCACCCGGTGGGAGCGAGTGCTGCGAGGATCACCATGACGATGGCCTACGAACTGAGGCGCCGCGGAGGCGGCCGGGGTGTGGCAGCCATCTGCGGAGGGCTCGCCCAGGGCGAGGCGATCATCTTAAGAGTATAGGGTTGACTGGCCAAAAGCGCGGGGGCTTTCGCCCCCACACCCCCACGCCGCTACGCGGCTCAGTTTGCGATCGGTTCGCACGCGCAAGGCGCGTGCGAACCGATACCCGGGGGGTGCGGGGGAAACATTCCCCCGCGCTTTTAGAGCTCTTTGGCAATCCGGATTTTCAGCGCCTTCCGCACAGAGGCGACCACCTCTACCCAGCTTCCATCGGAGGGCTGCCGGAAAAGGCGCATACCCTTCGGGTACCAGGGCGAATCGGTGCACCCGGTGAGCCAGCGCCAATCGGGCAGGTGGTCGGGAAGCAGAACCCAGCAGGGTTTGCCCATCGCTCCGGCAAGATGGGCTGCAGCGGTATCGACGCTTATCACAAGGTCCAGAGAGGCAATCAGGGCGGCCGTATCGGCGAAGTCGTGCAGATCGCTTCCGAGGGCGAGCAGGCGAAGCCCGGCGGGGGGGCGTTTGGCCTCTTCTTCGCCACGGCCCTTCTGGAGGCTAACAAAATGCACCCCGGGCAGTGGTCCAAGGGGCGCGAGGACGTCGAGGGACGGCAGGGACCGATTCGCGTCGTTTTCAAACTTCGGGTTTCCCTTCCAGACCAGGCCGATTTTAAAGCCGGACTGCGGAAGCCGTGGCGCCCATCTGGTAATGCGCGCCGGATCGGCTTTAAGATAGGGAATCGGGGCCGGAATGTTGTGCAGGCGTGTCTTACACAGGTAGGGCAGGCTCATCGCGAGCGTCCAGAAATCCCAGCCGTCGGCGGCCACCTCCTCGGGAAATAAAAGTGCTTCGTCGCAGCCGGACAAAGTCTCGAAAAGAGTCTTGAGACCGGGGTGACAGGCAACCGAGATTCGCGCCGCTCCCATGGCCTTAAGCACCGAGGCGTAGCGGCAGAAGTGGATCATGTCCCCGTGGCCGCCCTCAAAGCCGATGATCACCGACTTGCCCTGCAGCGGTTCGCCGTTCCAGCGCGGGAAGGTAAAGAAGTTGTCGAGGTAGCCGTGCGATTTGCGCCTCTCCCGGCACCGCAACCCTTCCTCGAACTCCCCCCGGCGCAGCAGCAGGTAGCTCAAATTGAAGTAGGCATTGGAGAAATCATCGTCGAGTTCGATCGCCGTTCGATAGCACCGCTCGGCCTCCTCCTCCCGTTTGGCGCGCGCCTGGTGTACTCCCAGGTTGGTCCACACCACGGGCGAACCCGGTTCATGATGCAGCGCCGCCAGGCAATCCGCCGCCGCTTCGGTAAGGATTAGCGGTTGCTCAGGCGGCGGATCGGGGATGACGGGAATTGCGGAATTTTCATGGAAGAGGGAGGCGGCCAAAGTGGCGTATTTTTGCGCATCCTCTGCCTCCCCATATTGTTTCAAAAGGGCTGCGAGGTGTAAAAGCGCCCGGCTAAAGGCACGGATAAGCCCCAGTCCTTTCCGGAAGCATTCGCCGGCCCTCTCGGCCTTCCCCTCGGCCAGGAGGCGGTTTCCTGCGAGGGTGAGAGCTTGCACCCGGGCATGTATGGTGGTGGTGGACTGGGTATCGATGCGTTTGCGCTCCACAGGGACCTCGATGTTTTTCCCTCACGCGAAGACGTAAAAAGGGTAACGCCTTTTTCGGTCGGCTACCCCCTGGAAGCGTGAGGTTCGAAAGATTGACACCGGATCGGGGGCTGCCTATGTAATGTTCATTCGGAAACCCGGGCAATGAGAATGGCGCCTTTACTTCCGCCCGTAATCGAAAGGACGACCATGGATCCGCAAAAAACGATCCGGCAGGAACTCTCGGAGCTTCTCCGGGGGGGAAACGCCCACATGGGCTTCGAGGAAATAGTCTCCGATTTTCCACTGGAGCACATCAATGAAAAAGCGGCTCAGGTGCCCTACAGTTTCTGGCAGCTGGTCGAGCACATGCGCATCGCCCAGTGGGACATCCTGGAATTCATTCGCGATCCCGCCCACATTTCGCCCCATTATCCCGAAGGCTACCGCCCCGGGCCGGAGGAAAGAGCCGACGAAAACGCCTGGCAAAAGACCCTTTACGGCTTTCGGGCCGATCTCGAGACGCTGATCGCCACGGTCGAAAACCCTGAAACCGACTTGTTCGCCCCCCTTGTCCACGCTCCCGGCTATACCGTGTTTCGCGAAATAGTCCTTGCCGCCGATCACAACGCCTATCACCTGGGGGAGTTGGCCATCCTTCGGCAGGTGATGAACCTGTGGCCGGAGGGGAAAAAATATCTGACGGGAACCCCCGAATGAAACGGCCGGGGAGGGATAGCGGCGCGAAACTCACGGGAAAAGGCGGCCGTCGGTCCACTTGACCCTGTGGGTCACCTTGACGTCGACCCGGCTCACCCCTGGAACCGACTCCGCGGCCGTTTTCAACTCCTGGACGACCTCCGGTTCCTCTTCGCGGGGGACCTTGACGTTGATGCGCACGATCCCGCCGTTGGCGCTCACCGTGGCATCCGACTTTATCCGTACCAGAGCGGCCTTTACCTTGGCCTCAAGCGCCAGGTTTTCGATCGCCTTCTGCGACCAAGCGTCTCTTTGGAAACCCTGGAAAGCAGCCGCTTCGCAGATTATCCCGGCGGCATGATCGACCGTGGTCCCATCTTTTATATGGATGACCAGGTCATAGAGGGCGGGGTCGGCCGTATCGATCCCGTAGAGGTTCATGCTCCATTTGCGGCGCTCTTCGTCGTCGTTTGTCAAAACGCGCCGCGCTTCCTCTCGCGACACGTTTTCCCGTTCCATCTCGAGTCGTATGCGGTCCTCCATGTCGGAGAGAATTCTGACCTTTAAAACATGTATTGCGCGTTCTACGAAAAAATGGCCGGCAAGGCCGTGGTAGACGACATTGTCCGCCACCAGGTGGCTCAAAAAGGCGGCCCGGAAATAGGCGATGAAGGTTTCCTTGCCGTGAGTGAATCTTTCAAAAATGGAGGGCGAATCATGAAGCGCCCGGCGGAGCTGAATTTCGGGAATATCGAACTCTTTGCAGGCATCCAGGACCACCTCGCGGGCGATGCACCGGTAGCTCAGCCTTTCTGCGACCTTCTGGGCCACTTCCTTGCCTTTGCTGTACGAACCTCTGGATATTGTAATGGTGGCCAAAGCCCCTCTCCTCTCGTCTATTGCCTCATGACTTGCCCGGTGCGCCGGGGAAAAGCCGCCCGTCACTCCATTTGATGACGTGGAGCGGTTTTACATCGACTTCGGTAACGCCCGGAACCGCCTGTACCACTTTGCGCAGTTCCTCCACCAGCACCTGTTCCTCGCCCATGGGCAGCGAGGGAAGCTTCACTCCTACCTGCACGCGTCCGCTATCCGCCTTTACCTCGGCATCCGGCTTGAAGTCGAAAAGGGCCGCCCTCACATCGGCTTCGAGCGAAAGGTCCTCTAAGAATTTCTGTGACTCCGCGGTGGCCTGGAACCTGTCGAGCGTGGCAACGCGGCTGATCAGACTCACCGCGTTGTCCACCGTGATGTCCCGGATGTGGATAACGAGGTCGTAGAGGCTGGGGTCGGCCGTGTCGATTCCGTAGAGGTTTCGGCTCCATTTCCTGCGTTCTTCGTCGTCGTTTGTCAAAACGCGCATCGCTTCCTCGCGCGACACCTTCTCTCGCTCCATCTCCGTCTTGATCCGCTCTTCCATGCCGGCAATGATCCGGATCTTCAGGGCATGTTTTACGCCGGAAAGGAAAAAATGGCCCGCCAGGCCGTGATAGACCACGTTGTCGGAGCGCAGTTGCTTGAGAAGGGCCGACCGGAACAGGGCTATATATTTTCCCTTCCCGCCCGTCAGCCTGTCGAGAATCGAAGGGGCGTCGTGGATCGCTCTTACCAGCCTGATTTCCGGGATGTTGAATTCCTTGGAGGCATCGAGAATGACTTCCCGGGCAATGCACCGGTAGCCCAACTTTTCGGCCACCTGCGCCGCCACCTCTTTGCCTTTGCTGTAAGAACCCCGGGAAATCGTGATTATGGCCATGAGCGACTCCTCCAAACTCTTTTAGGGAGAATAATAGGCATACCCTGTAGTGAGACCCGTCGTCTTCACCTCGACCCACCTGACGCCGGGAACCGATCTTACCACTCTTTTCATCTCCTGGACCAGTTCCTTTTTCTCCCCGGCAGGTATCGGGGGAAATCTTATGTTCACCTCGACATAGCCCCCGTCGGCGCGCACATCGGCAGTGAGATCCATCGCGATGAGGGCCGCCCGTACCTCGGAGGCAAGCGTCAGATCCTCGAGCGCCTTCTGCGATTGCCTCGTCGTCCGATAGGGACCCGATCGGAGAGTATAACAGATGAGCCTTGCCGCATCGTCAACCGTTATGTCTCCGAGGTGGATCACCAGATCGTAGAGGCCGGGGTCGGCCGTGTCGATTCCATACTCGTTAAGACCCCACTCCCTGCGCTCTTCGTCCTCGTGCTTCAAAATTCGTAGCGCTTCCTCCCGTCCGACATGGAGCCTCTCCATCTCGGTCCTCAAGCGATCGTCCTTATCGGCGATGATCCTGACCTTTAAGACGTGCGGGACGCCTTTTATGAAGAAGTGACCGGCAAGACCGTGATAGACGGCAAAATCCAACCGCAATTTTCGTAGGAGGGCCACCTGGAAATAGGCGATGTATTTTTCCTTTTTGTCCGTCACCCTTTCGACCAGGGAGGGGGCATCGTGGATGGCCCGGTTGAATCCGGTTTCGTCCAGTTTGAATTCCTTCGAAGCATCCATGACCAGTTCGCGCCCGATGCAGCGGTAGCCCAGAGCCCGGGCCACCTTTTCGGCCACTTCCCCGCCTTTGCTGTAAGCCTGCCTCGAAATGGTGACAATGGACATGCCCGGCTCCTTTGGGTGACTATCTTCCCGGTTCGGTAGAGATGAGGGGGCGCAGGAAAAAATTCAAACTGTACCCATGTCAACTTCACTTTTCTCTTTATAGAGAGCGCATATATCGTATATCATGGTGACATGTGCATTACAACCCTTCGAGGTCGATATCCCGGGGGGATTCGGGACAGCAAAAATCCCCCCGCGCTCTCCCGACCCCTTGGAGAACCAGCTGAAGGGCCTGCGGAAAAAACTTTCCCTGTACCCATGTCGATAGCATTTTATTCTTTACAAGCTGCGTAATCATGGCATATGCTTGACCCATGTATATAGCGACCATTCCCAATCGTAATTCGAAACCGGCCATCCTGCTTCGCGAAAACTGGCGCGAGGGCAAGAAGGTATGCAAGCGCACCCTTGCAAACCTGACCGATTGGCCGGAGGAAAAGATAGAGGCGCTTCGCCGGGTTTTAAAAAACGAGCTGCCGGTGGATGCGGAGAGCTCCATGGTGATCGAGCGCTCCATGCCGCACGGCCACGTGGAAGCAGTCCTTACCGCGATCCGCAAAAGCGGGCTGGAGGAGGTGATTTCTTCGGGCAGGCGGCGCGAGGAGGAACTGGTCATCGCGATGATCGGCGCGCGGATTCTTCGTCCCGGCTCGAGGCCGGAGAACACCGCGCTGTGGCATGCCACAACGCTTGCCGAGGAGCTGGGTGTTGCCGGGACGGAGGAAGAGGAGTGCCACCGGGCGCTTGACTGGCTTCTCGACAGGCAGCCCGAAATTGAAAAGCGTCTGGCCGAGCGTTTTCTTCCCCGAGGCGGCCGGGCCCTCTACTACGTTGTCCGGGACTATTTCGAAAGCCCCTACTCGTTGCTTCGCCAGCGGGCCTTCGCGATCCAGGGAAGGCCCGTTGTCGTCTGCGGCATGGTTACCAACGAGAAGGGATGTCCGGTGGCGGTGGAGGCCTATCCGGGCGATACCTCGGATCCCGGTGCCGTACCGCGGTTTGTGGAAAACCAGAGAGCGCGTTTCGGCCTGGAGCGTGTCATTCTGGTCGGGGACCGGGCGACCCTCACCCAGGCGCAGATCGAAAAGCTAAAGGAGTTTGACCGGATTGGCAGGATCTCGGCCCTGCGCTTCCAGGCGATCGTTCATCTGGCGAGGGAGTTCGATCTGCGGGCTTCCCTGTTTGAGGGCAACGATTTTGCCGAGTTCTCTTCGTCTGTCGTATTTCCGGGGGACCGGCTGGTGGCGTGCTACTCGGCGCCCCTTGGCGACGAGCGGCGCAGGGAAAGAGACGAGCTTCTGGCGGCGACCGAGGAGGAACTCGCCGAGATCGTGTGGGACGTAGTGAATTGGCGCGGCGAGTCCCTTTCCAGGGTAGAGATCGCGAGGAAAGTCGGTAAAGCCCTTGGCCGTTACAGGATGGGCAAATATTTTTATCTCGCCATAAAAGACGGGGCTTTTTCGTATGCCCGGAAAAACCTCACCATCGGTCTCGATGCGCGGGTGGATGGGCTGAACGTTATCCGCACGCTCGAGCCGGCCGGGACGGTTCGGGGCCGGACTGCTGTTCGCTGGTACAAGATGCACCGTTTGGTGGAGCGCACCCTCCGGGCGCCCCGGGAGGACGATCTGCTCGTGCGCCCCATCCGCAGACGTTCGGAAGACTATGCCCGTGCCCATCTGTTTCTTTCCATGCTCGCCTATTATGTCAAGTGGCACATGCGCCGGGCGCTTTCGCCGCTTTTAAACGATGATGAACAGATCGAAGATCTCAACGAGATGGACGGGGAGATCGGGTCTTCGGGACTCTCGGATTCGGGAAGCGCGGAAAGCGGTGGAGGGAGCTGGGAAGGTTCGCCTCCGCTAGGGTTTAAAGCGCTTTTGGCCGAATTGGGAACCCTTTGCCGCAATACGTGCCGGATCGGTTCGAGCACGGAGGGGGTTTCCTTTTGCCGTACGACCGAGCAGACGGTTTTGCAGAAAAAGGCCTTCGAGCTGCTGGAGGCGTATCGGGGGGGAAGCGCCTGATGTTTGCGCTCGCAAAGCCGCAGGGTGGGCAGCTGCGGGCAGGAAAGTGAAAAAGTTCTTACATGGTTTGCATTTTTTGGCCCGGGCAAAATCACGGGCCGGTGTGCGATTTTCCTGTAGTTTTGGCATTGGACAACGATTTGGAGTAGCAGCCATGAAGCAAAGAGTGAACATCACAGTGGGAATGATCTTGTGCACCGCCCTGTTTTTCGTGCTGGGGGGAGTTTCCCCGGCACAGGTCGCCTCACCGGCGGCAACGCCGCCCGCCGGTTCAGTAAAAGCGGCCCCGGCCGTTCAAATCCGGCTCGCCGAAAAGTCGATCAAAGATTACGGGACGATCGAGGTGACCGGGACCGCACCTCCCGGAGACCCGGTCTACATCGAGGTGTGGAGCAAGGACAAAATTCGCGCCTCCTACTTCGATTCCAAACCCGACAAAGAGGGCAAAAGACCCTTCATCATGTATTCGACCAAACAGATGCCTGCCTTTTACAGGATTTTCGCTCCGACCACTGAAGAAAAGACCCTCGAAGCGATGGAATCGCAGGGAAAGAAATGGAGCTGTCCGCTGGTGCTCAAACACTCCGGGGCCCGGGAAGCCTTCATCGAGCCCGAGTGCATGGCGATCAAAAGATCGCACGCGAGCCTTCTTGGCAGCTTGTTTGGCTCCCACGGCCGACCGCTTCCCGCAATGACTTCGGCTCAGGATGACAAGTGGGCGATGGCTTTTATAAAGAACCGCTCCGGTCTTGTAGGAAATCTTATCGTTCCGGATGTCAAAACCAGCCCGAGCGGGACCTTCAGCGCCAAGATCATTGTTCCTTCGGGCGCCCCGGCCGGAACCTACGATGTGCGGGCCATCGCGGCCCCGGGTGTCGAGAGTCGGCAGTTGACCTTCACGGACAAGGTCGTACTGCCGTACGTTTATCTCACTGTCGCCGGAATAAGCATTAATGTTTTCTATCCATTCATTCTTACCCTTATCGCAACTTCCTTCGCCATGCTTTGGGGTGGGGGCGGCGGCGCTGTTCTTAACCCGGTTATCGTCATGTTGTGGCCTATTTCGCCCATGGTGGTCGCCGGGACCGTTTTGCCGACGGTTATTTTCTCGCAGGCGAGCGGCATCTACAATTTTTCGAAAATCAAGTTCATCAACTGGAGGCTGGGCATCTGCATCGGGCTGGCAATGCTTGCAGGTGCTTTTATCGGCCCTCAGCTAACCAGCTTTATTACGGTTTCACAGTTCAAGCATGTTTTCGGATACATACTGCTTTTCATATCTCTTATGATGATTTATCAAACCACCCCATGGTACATGTCCAGGAATACAAAGGAACAGGCGATTATGCAGGAATTTCGGAACAAGGCACAACAGCAGACCGCCTGATCGCCGGAATGACTTTTATACCTATAGAGGGAGAACTATATGCAGGTAAAATTCTGGAGCCAGACTTTTGAAATTAATATGTATGTGGCATGTATCGGTGGATTCTTTGTCGCGATCATCGGCTCGATGCTTGGATTCGGAGGTGGACCTCTTCTGCTTCCACTAATGGTCCTGGCTCTCGGCCTCCCCATCTACGTAGCCCTTGGCAGTTCGCTTCTTTCCATATTCTTCAACTCCGTCATGGGAAGCGTGCGCCACATCCAGCTTGGCCATTTCGACTACAGACTGTTCCTGATGATGCTGCCGGCGGCCATCATGGGCGGCTATATCGGACCGCAGATCGCCAAGAGAATGAGCCCGGTGATGGTAAAAAGAATTGCGGCCATCGGCCTGTTGGTCCTTTCTCTGGATCTTCTCAGGTTTATTTAACGGTAAGAAATTTGAGGCGCGGACGGGGCGGAGTTGGCCGCCGTCCGCTCGAGGCCATCACCCGCTGTTCCCGGAGAGTTTCGCCCATGGCTGGTTTCGTGTCTGGATGCAACGTCCGTAAAGCTTCCCAACAAATCCTCAGCAGTTTCAATCTGAAGATGTCCGAGCAAACCGTTTTGATTATCGTGGCGGCGTTGATCGGCGTCGTTGTCGGGCTCGGGACCGTATTTTTCGAAAAAATGCTTGAAGGCGCTTCCTGGCTCTTCGGGACATTTCTTCCGGGGCTAGTGGGCGGACATGTCTGGGTTGTGGCGCTTATGCCCGCGTTGGGCGGGCTTTTGCTTGCCCCTTTTTTCTGGAAATGGCCGGAGGAGGCTCAAACGGAGGGCATTCCTGCCACCATGGAAGCGGTGGCCTTTAAAAACGGGGCCATCAAATGGACAAGCGGCCTCTTCACCATGCTGATGTCCTCTCTTACCCTCGGCTCCGGGGGATCGGCGGGAAGCGAGGGGCCGATTGTGCGCATCGGCTCGGCCTTCGGCTCCGGGGTCGGGCAGCTTTTCGGGGTCGAGGGACCCTCGGGGCGCCTCATGGCCGCATGCGGAGCAGGGGCGGGGCTTGCCGCGATCTTCAATGCCCCCATCGCCGGGGTCCTTTTCGCCATCGAGGTCGTGCTGGGCGAGTTTCACGTCTATTCCTTCAGCCCTATCGTCATCTCTTCGGTGGTGGCTACGGCTTTTTCCCGGGCCTTTCTTTTCCACGGAGGCTTCGACCTGCAGATTCCCGCCTACCAGCTCTTCAGCCCCTGGGAGATCGGACTCTACGCCATTTTGGGAATCGCCGCCGGGTTGGTCTCCGCAGGCTTTGTACGTCTCATGCAGATCTCACACAAGTTTTTCCACCACAAGGTGAAAATACCGACTGTTTTTAAACCTGCCCTTGGCGGGCTGGTCGTGGGGCTCATGGGCGTCTTTTTGCCCCAGATCCTCGGTTTCGCCCATGGCCCCTACCTGGCGGCGATAAACGGTAAATTCGCCATAGGCCTTCTTTTCATCCTCATTGCGGCAAAAATGGTGGCGACCGCCCTCACTCTGGGCTCGGGGGGGTGCGGCGGCGTGCTTTGCCCCTCTCTTTTTATGGGTGCCGCTTTGGGAAGCGGCCTGGGAATGATTTTTCACGACTTTTTGCCTCACCTGGTCCCCCAGGCCGGAGGCTACGGCATCGTGGGCATGGGAGCGGTTTTGGGGGCGGTCGTGCAGGCGCCCATGGCGGCGATTGTCATGATATTCGAGATGACCAACGACTACACGGTCATTCTTCCCATGATGACCGCCTGCATCCTCGCGGCCATGATACAGAAAAGCATTCTGAAGGGTTCGATTTATACCCTCAACCTGAGCGGTAGGGGCATCGACATTCACGCAGGCCGCGAGATGGGGGTTTTGTCCAACGTGAGGGTGCGCGATGTGATGGAGTCGGCCTTCGTTGCCGTGCCTTCTTCGGCCTCCTACGATGTGGTGCTGCAGAAGTGTTTGAATAACGGCGGCAATTGTCTCTATGTGCTCGATGACAAAGAGGCGCTCGCCGGAGTGGTCTCCTTTTCGGATCTGAAAGAATACATGCAGGAGGAAAGCGAGGACAATTCCCTGCGGGCCTCGGACATCTCCAATTCCCACTTTGTGTTCGTGACCCCCGATGAGTCGCTTGCCTCATCTCTTAACAAATTCAATTCTTGCGACCTGGAACAGCTCCCGGTCATTGACCCCGACGTCGGTAAGAATGCAAAAATCAGGGGGGTCATCACCCGGGGGCAGTTGCTCAAGGCCTACAGGGAGGAAATGCTCAAAAGGCAGTTGATTCCGAACTGATGGGGCGCTCTCGCACCCGGGAGCACCGGGTCTTCGTTCCGAAGAGCTTTGGAGGAGGTGGCATGATCAGGAAAAGAATTGTTACAATTTGCTTTTTGGTCGCTACTGCGTTCGCTGGGATTCTGGCCCTGTTGCTTTGGGATGTCCGGTATCTCCTCGTTTCTCTGGGCTTTCTTGCCGCTTACCTTGAGTTTGCGCTCAGCCGGCATGAGGATTCCAGGGAGCTTTGCCACAGGTCGCTATGCCGCAGGCCCGATGATTACCTGCTCAATTGAGTACGGTCTGAACTGAGGTCGATATCAAAGCCGGGCCTGCGTTTCCCATACAATAGCGGACGAAATCATCGGGCGGAAAAGTGTAGCACCATACTATCGATTAGTCAGCCTGACGTTTACCTTTACGTCCCCCTTCTCGTCGACGATCTGTTCGATTTGAGTGGTGAGTTTCCTTTCGTCGCCCATGAAATCCCCGTGTCCCTGGATGGAGACGACCAACTCGCCTCCCTCGACGTTGTGCCCGGGCGGCCTTATCCCTACAACGACATTTACGATTGAATCCTGCGTCTCTCCCTGTGAGAGATGTACGATGCATGATTTCGTTTCAAGATGTTCTCCGCCAATTCCAGAGTCGCCCCCAGATCGTAGTCTCTCAGCGGCAAACTGTCTTTATGAGAAGTCTGAGCAGCGGAAGATTTTGTCGAGCTCTCTGCAGGTTTACTACCTTGGGATTCGGTTTTCTTTACGAACATAAAGATCGACAGGGCGATGAGCGTGGAACACACCTGGTGGCCATTGCGCCCGGAATCGACCCTGGAATGATCGTGATCGCGAAACATCGACTACCACTCCGCCCTTAGTTCCTGGTCTATGGACCCCGGGAGTTGCCGGAGAAAGTGTTTGAAACATTTGGTTTTTTCAACCTGTTTGTTTATTCCGTGTGAAAACGCATCTTCAAGTTGTTGCCGGGCGTATTATTCTTGCGGACCTTAACTGCAATGTTATTCTTACTAAAAGTCTTCCAATATCGGGTGTGTTTACGCTCCGGGCTCAAGGCCGGAAACTTGGCCGGGAGTTTCTCGGGGGAAGATTTATGGACTTATTCGGGGTAAAGGACACGGTTGCGTGAGTGGTATTTTCCTGAACATCCGTCTCAGAAATCGAGTGGTCGCCATGTTTCGCCGCCTCGGAATCCGAGAGCGTACGTTTCTGATTATCATGTCAGTGATAATTGGCATTGCCGTTGGGCTGGGGACCGTTCTTTTCGTTCAGCTTCTGAAAGGCGCTACATGGTTTTTCAGTCAATTCCTGCCAACACTTTTGGGAGGGCATCTTTGGCCGATCGCCCTGGTGCCGGCATTGGGAGGGCTTTGTCTAGCGCCTTTTATCCTGAGATTTCCTCAGGAGTCATCTGTTCACGGCGTCCCTTCGACCATGGAAGCAGTGGCGCTGAACAACGGATTCATACGATGGACCAGCGGGTTTTTTGCCATGATTCTCTCGGCCTTCACTCTCGGCTCCGGAGGATCGGCCGGCAGTGAAGGCCCGATCATACAAATAGGATCCGCATTCGCCTCAGGCGTCGGACAGTTTTTCGAAATCTCGGGGCCAAAATTGCGCATACTGGTCGCCTGTGGTGCAGGAGCAGGCCTTGCCGCGATCTTCAATGCTCCGGTTGCGGGGGTTCTGTTTGCTGTTGAAGTCGTTCTCGGTGAGTTCAGCGTCAATTCCTTCGGCCCCATCGCCATCTCCTGCGTAGCGGCTACAGCCCTGTCCCGGATTTTTTTATTTCGCGGGGCGATCGTGCAATTTCCCGCCGGCCGGGTTTTCAGCTCCTGGGAATTCCTGCTGTATGCTGCCATGGGTATTGCGGTGGGTTTCTCATCTATTGCCTTCACGCAAACCATGAAGTTTTCTGAACGTTTGTTCCGAGAGCGCGTAAGAATACCCGCCGCTTTAAAACCTGCACTGGGAGGCCTTCTTGTCGGTATTATGGGTCTGTTTGCGCCTCAGATACTGGGGTACTCCTATGGGCCGATTATTCAGGCAATAAACGGCAACTTCGCCGTAGGATTTCTTTTCCTTCTGGTCGTTGCCAAGATAATCTCGACTTCTCTTACATTGGGCTCCGGAGGAGCGGGAGGTATTCTGTGTCCGTCGCTCTTCCTGGGAGCCTTTCTGGGGGCCGGGTGCGGGGCATTGTTTCATCATCTTTTTCCCCTGATGATCGAGCATGCCGGCGGGTATGGCATTGTCGGGATGGGAGCCATGCTGGGCGCGGTGGTGCAGGCTCCTATGGCCGCGATCATAATGATATTCGAAAT
>JAKAJS010000096.1 GCA_021813685.1 Deltaproteobacteria bacterium
TCCCTTGGTGGGTCGCTCTCCAGCTTTGCCCACTTCCGTTTCACCGGACAATCCCAAAATAGGATGCACAATCACATTGATCAATGCGTTCAAAAATTAAGATACAAGGGGGCGAAAGCCCCCGCGCTTTTGCACTAATCCCTCCAGTATATGCACTCGGCCGGGCAGGTTAGGATCGCTTCCTCTACGCAGCTTTTCTCCGTGATGTCGAATACGATGACCCGGGCCTTTCCGCTTCTATCATCCATCTCAAAGACCTCGGGACAAAGCTCTGCGCATGCACCACACTCGATACAAGATTGGTTATCCAGGTCCACCGTCATTTTCGGCGATTCTCCCTCTACCGTAGGAAATTATCTTGAATAAAATTCGATTACCATGGACATTTCACACAGCAAAGGGACTTCGGCAAGGGTGGGAATGTAGGCAAGCCTTGCCGACATGGTTTCTCTGGAGCTTTCGAGGTAGGGGGGCGCTGTGCGTGCGACCATCTCTATGGCAAGGTCCTGAAAAAGAGCGAGTTTCCTGCTCTCTTCCTTAACCTCCAGGACATCGTTTTGCTTTAGATGCTGCGAAGGAAAATTCACTTTCTTTCCGTTAACGAGAATATGTCCGTGCGATACGAACTGCCGGGCCTGGTAGATCGTACGGGCAAACCCGGCTCGGTGGACGAGAGCATCAAGGCGTGTTTCCAGAAGCCCCACCAGCCAGTCAACGGGGTTTCCCGGTTTTTGCATCGCCCGGTTAACGTAGCCTTGCATCTGCTTTTCCTCAAGATTGTAGAGCGCGCGAAGGCGTTGCTTTTCCAGAAGATGGCGCTTGTAGTCCGAACCCTTCTGCCTGTCCTTCGTTGCTTCATGCTGCCCGGGGGGATTGGGCCTGCGCTCGAGCATTCTGCTCGCCTTGGGTGTAATCGGAATGCCCAACTGTCGCGACAATCGTATTTTGGCTCCTCTTGCTTTCATGAAGCTCTTTTCTCCTATGTTTCGATGTTTTCCTAGATCATAACCGACCATTTCGCGATTTGTAGTTTGTACCCCGAGTTTTCGTTTTCTGCCTGTTGCAGCAGACTCGACTGCTTCTTACGGTAGTAAAAAGAACCCGGATGGCTGGCCATGGCTGCGAAAGGTAAAATTCGAATCGGGACCTCGGGGTGGAGTTATGCGCACTGGAAAGGACCGTTCTATCCCGAAAAGACCCGTGATTCCAAGCTGTTCGAATTTTATGTCCGGAAGCTCGGCACGGTGGAAATCAACAACTCCTTCTACCGTCTGCCCTTACGAAAGACCTTTGAAAAGTGGCGCGCTTCCTCTCCCGACGGCTTCATATTTGCCGTGAAGGCCAGCCGTTTTATCACGCACACCAAAAGGCTCAAAGACTGCGGGCGGGCTGTGGAAATTTTTTTGGAACGGGCGCTGGGACTGGGGGAAAAAATCGGTCCGATCCTTTTCCAGCTGCCGCCGGGACTCAAAATCGACCCGGAAAGACTGAACCTTTTCTTGCAGGAACTGCCCGGGGACCTGAGATATTCGTACGAGTTCAGAAACCCGTCCTGGTTCCATCCGGAAACCTATTCTCTTCTTTCACAATTCAGGGCCGCTTTTTGCCTCTATGAACTGAATGGCAAGACCTCGCCGTTCGAGACGACGGCGGATTTCGTCTACATCCGCCTCCACGGCCCGGGCGGCAAATACCAGGGCAGGTACTCGTTGGAGCAGTTGCGCTCCTGGAGCGAAAAATTCAAACAATGGGCCAAAGAGTCGAAGGATGTCTTTTGCTATTTCGATAACGATGAAAAGGGTTTTGCCGCAGTAAACGCCATGGAACTCGAGCGACTGGTTGCGGGTGCATCGCGCTCCACGGAGGCCGATGCCGCCTGAGCGCATCCGTTTCCTGCCCTTCAGCGTTTTTCCAGGCTGAAAGTTTTCGGATGCGCGCAGCGCTCGATCAGTTCCCTGCAGCAGGAGCACGCCGAACATTCGCGGGAACAGGAAAGCAGCCGTTTCAGGAAATCCGGGGGCAACAGCTCGTTTGAGACATGCAGCCATTCGGCCGTTCCGTCCATGGCATCCAGAAGATCCAGGAGATTTCCCGAGTATTTTCTATCGACATAGGCCTCAATGACCCTCTGGAGGAAATCTGCGCCCAGGGTGCGCCCGCATAACTTCAGCACATCGGCGTAAGGCTCGTAGGCTTCGACGTCTTCAGGCCGGATGAAAGGGGACTGGAACAGTCGGGAGGGGGCTCTTTGAAGAGTCCGCATGCAGCCCAGTTCCCGGTTGATCCGGCGGGTGTCAAGAGCCTGCCCGGTGTTGCGCATGCTGATGTGGCAATCGTGGGTGAGTTTGTAGGGACAATGGTAGAGGCACCCCTCATTGGCGAGCAGTTCGAGCTTCACATTCGGAAACGCATTCCTGCAACGGGCCGAAACCGTACGGAGATCGTCGGGCCGCCGATTGAGAGAGCGGTCCAGAAGGAGAGTCCGCGGAAGTTTAAACCGGGTGGAGGCGATGAATTCGAAAAGGCCGGCTATCCGGTCGAACGTGTCCAGGAGAAAATTTACACTGGGAATCGCTTCGAGTTCGGAAGCCTCCTCTCCTCCCACGTCGGAGAGAGCCTGAAGGTAGTAGGCGTCGGTAAAGACGATCCCGTCTATCACCTCTGCTTTCAGCAGGGACCGAAGCGTTCCAATGACGCTCCGCAGGTGCTCCGAATCGAAGTATGCCCCGAACGCATGCGCCCTGCTGTTTACCAACAAGAATTTCCTGCCGATGCGAACGGAGGATAGAAGCTCGATCCACCGGTCGGTTTCAAGAAACTCGAGCCGGTGACGACAGTCATCGAAATCGGCGCGGTAGAGGCCGAAGTGGCAGGAATAGAATGAGTCTGCGTTTCTGTTGAGGATCTCGATGATTCTCTCATCAGGAATCACCGGCGCATTGAAGAGCATTTCACCCGGTCCTTTCGCCAAAATTGCCGCTTTCACGATCCGAGCCTGTAACCGGAAGAAAGTGAAAACACATAAGAGCGATCGATGCAACCATAAGCCGGAGAATCAGTCAATACTTCGATAATGGGTCAGGCTACGGAGACACCCTGTGGTTTAAGTATGGTTTGCGTGTTCCGCCCCGTGACTGTATACTTTCACGAGTTCGTGCAGGACGCTTAAATTCTGAAGTTGGTGCATTTCCCCCGGACGCAATCTCATCCTGCCGGCGGTTGGCACTGACAACTGCTGTGGGGACCCTCGGTGGCGAACACAAAAAATATCGGTTTTTTCACACTCACGGGACTGTGCATCGGCCCCATTCTCGGCTCAGGGATCGTCTTTCTGCCGTCCCTTGGTATCGAGTTGGCCGGAAAGGCGAGCTTCGCCATCTGGGTTCTCCTGCTATGCATCGGGTTTCCCTTTGCATACGTGTGCGCACGGCTCGTCGTCCTCTTTCCGTCACCGGCGGGCCTAACCGGCATCGTTGCCCGCGCCTTCGGAAGCCGGGCGGAGCGTCTGGCCGGATATGCGCTGCTTACCGCGATCCTTTGCGGTCCCGTGGTCGTTATGAAGACGGCAGGGGCCTATGTGGGGATGTTTGCGGGCGGCCACCTGCCGGCGGTTACTCTTCTGCTGATGATTCTGGGCTACGCGCTTTTGCTGTGTAACATCAAAACGTTTGGCACCATTCAACTCATAAGCTCATCGGCCATCGCAATTCTACTCCTTTTTACCTCCGTTTTCTTTCTGCCTCACACCAAAGCTGCGGATCTTGCCCTTCCCGGCGATGTCGTGACAGTCGGCAGAACGCTTCTCGTTATTTTCTGGGCGCTCGTGGGATGGGAAATAGTCGGAAATTACAGCGCCGAGGTGGAAAATCCCGAAAAAATCATGCCCCGGGCAGTGGTATTGGCCTTTCTCCTTACTTCGGCCATTTTTCTTCTGGTCGCCTACGATGTCCAATTCGCTCCGCAAAAGGCTGGAAGCCCGATAGCCCTGCTCCCTTTATTTGCGGTTCTGTTTCATGAGCGTGCCCTTGCCGTCGCAACGGTTCTTATCGGATTTTTATGTTTTAGCACTTTTGTCATGGTCATTGGCGCCGGGGCACGGCTGATCGCAAGTCTGGCAGAAAACGGTCATTTGCCTCAGTGTCTCGCATACCGCTTCAAAAACGGATCTCCGGTCGCAGGGATAGCCGCGCTTGCCTTGGTGCAGCTCGTTGTGCTTTTCTCCAATAACTATGGCTTTCTCCATGAACTCTTTCTCGTAAAATGGGCCGATACTTTCTTTATCACCAACATTCTCATTATTCTGATATCCGGCCTGTGGATGGCGCCCTCCAAGCAAATGCGAGCGATGATCGTTTTTCTTGCAGTCGCGTTTTCCTTTTTTGCTCTTTTCATGTCCCTGGCCGCCTTCATCACTCTGGCGGCCCTTTTGCTGTGGCATTTTCGACGAAGACTTCTGAATTCTTTCGATTTCCCGCAGCGAGGCGTCAAGGAAGAGGGCAGATGAAAAAAACAGCCTGGCCTGCGGCGCTTTCGGTCGTTTGTTTCTGCGTCTACTTTGCCTTGGGGGCATGGGGAAGCCGCTTTTTTCCCCAACAATACATGAGCTATCTGCTCGCCCTTTGTTATGGCTTCCTTGGCATAGCCTTCGTAAGGTTGTGCACCCATCTTTTTTTCGATGTAATGTATTTCAAGCGAACCGGCAGAGAAGCCCCCGATCTGCTGCGAATCATGTTTTCGCTTGTCGCTTACGCCATAGTGGGTACGATCATTTTGGCGTCGATTTTGAAATACAATGTAACGGGCCTCCTTGCCACCTCGGCTGTCCTCTCCGTAGTGCTAGGCCTTGCCCTTCAGGATACTCTGGGGAATTTCTTCGCGGGGGCGGCCCTCCACATCGAACGGTCCTTCAAGATAAAAGACAGCATAAAGTTTGGCGAAAGGGTCGGAGAGGTTGAATCGGTAAGTTGGCGCACCACCACCATACGCACCACGAACAATAGCTTCCTGATATTTCCGAACAGCCTGCTCGCGCGCGACCTCATAGAGGTTTTTCCCTATGACGGCCTTCATCAACACGCGGTCGAATTCTCCGCCTCCTACTCACTCTCCCCCCGAACGGTCATCGATGTTGCCAAGAAAGTTTTACGCGATCTGGAAGATGTTTCCAGGGAGATCGAACCCAGGGTCCGTATCGTTCGGTTCGCAGAATCCAGCGTCGATTACGAAGCTCTTTTCCGGATGAAAGACTACATGAAGGTGGTGGATGTCAAAGCCGCCTTCCGGGAACGGCTGTGGTACGCCTTCTACCGTGACGGGATCGAGATGCCGTTTCCTGCCCGCCATGTTCTGTTCGAGCGGATAAAACCCGAAAGACGGCCGCAAGCCGTATGCATGCCGGACTACCGGTGTATCATCGATGGAATCGATATATTCCAGTCGCTCACGCGAAGCGAAAAAGACGCGCTGGTTGCCCGCAACAACGTACGAATCTACGCCCCTGGGGAGTGTATGGTGCGAAAGGGTGAAGACGGGGATTCCATGTTTGTCATCGGACGAGGGAAGGCCGAAGTAAGGGTGTCCGCAAACGGGACCCATTCCACCGTTGCGGTGCTCGAAACCGGGAGTTATTTTGGCGAAATGTCCCTCTTTTCCGGCGAACCGCGCTCGGCTGACGTGGTCGCACTCGAGGAGGCCGAAGTGTTGGAGATCCAAAAACCGAGCATCCAGGCGCTTCTCGATGAAAATCAAAGCCTCGCCGAGACTTTCAGTAAAAAGGTGACCGAACGGCTTGCCGGCCTGGAACGATACGCCGACTCCGAGGAGCAGGAAACGATCCTGGTCGAGGAAAAACATCTGCTGGCCCGGATCAAGAGTTTTTTCAACCTCAGCGGCGGCGGCTAGTGCCGCAGCCGGATGGCCAAGCCTGCAGGCACTGCCATTCTCTTCCCGGGAGCCGCGTAGCGGCGTGGGGGTGCAGGGGGCGCCAGCCCCCGCTCTTTTGTCTTTTCCCTCCCTTAAAAGGTTCCGGCCTTGAGCGCAGACCCCATACCAGGCGTGGTGCAGAAGGCCTGGAAAAGCACGAGTGCGGCGTTTGTGCTTCCCTGTGTTGCCGGATTGGTCGATGCGGTCGGCTACATTCAGCTCTATGATCTCTTCATGGGATTTATGAGCGGCAACAGCATCCTTATGGGTTTGAACCTCGGGATGGGACACTGGAACCGGGCGTTTTTGCACATGATCCCGATCTTCTGGTTTTTGGTGGGAGTGGGGTCCGGAACTCAGCTCATGGCGGTTGCGGCAAACCGCGGGATTCGCGCTCGTACGGGTCTAATGCTTTCTATCGAAGCCGCCCTCATCTGCGCCCAACCTCTGCCCCCGATCCTCCCACCCCGGTGGCACGCGGCTACGAGCGGTTTCGCAACGATTGGCAGGTCGCCTGGTTTGAGGAACCCCGTCTCCTCGGAGGATCTCCAAGGGTTGCGATTCCTTCTCGATCAAGGCCCTCCGGGCCTTGATATCGCCGCGGGCGAATATCGCTTCGTTCTCCACGATTTCCATAGGGCGGAAGGCTCAGAAGCACAGAAACGCGGGGAGCATTGCCCCCCCGCACCCCGATGAGTCCTTTGTGCGCCGGCGCCTTCGGCGCCGCAACCTGAAGAGCGGGTAAGGCTCGAAAAGGAAAACGAGAACCAAAACACCGCTCGAGCGCCGACCGCTTCATCGGGCGGAGGCATCAGCCGCGGCCCGATAGGGTTCGAGCAGATTTGCAAGGCACTCGCCGGTTACCGGCTTGGTGAGTATCCCGGCCACTTTGAAATCCGGGTAGCTTTGCAGCACGGCTTCCGCATACTCCGGCACTCCTGCCAGGAGCAGCAGGGGCGCTTTCCTGATCCTGGTATCACTTTTGATTTTTCCGAAATTTTCAAAGCCGACCTTAAACAGCATCAGGATCTCCAGAAGAACTACATCGGGTATATTTTCCTCGTTGGCGCAAAGCGCATCGAGCGACAATTCGCCGTCAACTTTCCATATCGCATCACCACGACCAACCTCTTCGAGAACTCTGCGCATATTGAGAAATTCGCCTCCATCTTCGCCGCAAAACGCGATTTTAAGTGCCGAACTCCGTTGTGTCCCCATTCTGTCGGGACCTTCCGTCTTCCTTTGTTCGTCCGGTTGCAATGGCTGCAACAGTTTGTGTATAGTCTGCCGCAGTTCACTCAGATAAAAAGGTTTTTGAAGAAACGCGTGCACCCCCAGCGCGAGCGATTCACGTTTGATCTTGAGATCGTGCCCGGTCATCAGTGCAAATTTTGTTTGAGGATAGGCGGAGCAGATGTGGCGGAAGAGGTCATGTCCGGTTTCACCGGGCATATTGAAATCAGATATCACCACTTCATAGTCAAATTTTTCGAGGCAGCTTCGAGCCTGTTGTACGCTTGCGGCGACTTCATGTTCGAACCCGACCGATTGCATGTATTCGCTCAGAAGACGCAGAAAGTCCTCATCGTCGTCAACTATCAAGATTCTCGCCATGGCTGGTGAAGCTTTCTTTATGGGAACTGCGCTCCATGGAGCAATTATGATGCCATAGGCGAGAAGTCTGGCGTCCTGCGCTTTCTGACTGGCGCCCGCCGTGTCCCAAATTCATGCATATAGTTGCGAATGCAGCCTGTTGCAGACGGCAGTGTATGAGTTTTCCTACATGTACTATCGTGTGCCTATTTAGATGACATCGAAAATTTGCGTAAGACCAAATAGAGATGGGACAAAACAGCATCGATAGAAAGGAGGGTTGCGTTACCCGGCCCCCCGGGCGAACTGCTCGCACGGGGGAGGCCGGTTGGCGGTAGGGGAGCGACGATTTAGTAAAAAATCATCGAAATACCTTCGGTAGATTTTTCATTATTCAGCCGTTTTCGGGCTGAACCGGTTCCTGATCCTTTTGGCTCTTGCCGCCCCCGGGCTATCCGAAACGGGTTTTACCACGGGTTCCTGCACGCTTGCCTTTGCCTGCCTGCGCGCCTCCATATACTTTTTGAGATTCTCGGGAACTCCTCTTTTCTTCGCCGCCTTGCTCCTGGCCCGGGTAAGAGATCGTGCCGCAAGGGGCGTGCCGGCCTTGAACCCGTATTTTTTCTTGTATTCTTTGGCGCTCAAATCGTGGGAAGCAAGATGTAACTTCGTAAGCTGCCTCATCTCTGCACCGCACTCCAGACAGATCACCTTGTCATTCTGAATGGAATCCTCCGGTTTGAGTGCCGAAGCCGGCTCGGCTTCCTGCATTTTCGGCAGTTCGATCTCTCCGGATTCCACTTTTTGCAACTCGTTCAAAGTAGCGAACACCTCCCGCAGAGCTGAAGATATTTCCGCCGCGGTCAAAGTAGTTTTCGATGCCTGGATATTTACGATTTCCGATGCGATTTCGATAAGTTTTTTACTCATGAATGATCCTCCTTTTAACTGGTACCGAGTTTTGAAAGCCGACATTATTCAGTTATGGCTAAAGAAGTCAAGAAAGATGTATACTATAATCCTCATCCGAGTGATTAATTGAGAATATCAGAAAGAGGGAAAGGAGTTTTCAGTTCATGGAAGGTCTCGGAATCACGAAAGTGCAGGCAGACGAACTGGTTGAAAAATATGTCGCCGAACCCATGACAAGGTTACATCTCCTGGAATCAGAGGCAATAATGAAAGCATTGGCCAAACGTTTCGGGGAGGATGAAGAAGCCTGGGGCATCGTAGGGTTTCTCCATGATATCGATTGGGATTTGACTAAAAATGATCAGGAGCAGCATTGCATAAAGGCTGTAGATCTTTTACGGCAGGCGGGGGCGAGTGAATTTTTGATCCAAACTATTATATCTCATGGGTACGGTGTGGAAACGATACCTGCTTACAGGGACAGGGAACGCAAAACGAAAATCGAGCATTGTCTCGTGGCCGCTGAGACTTTGACCGGAATTATTGTAGCCTCGGCTTTGGTGCAACCCGACAAGAAACTCGCAAGCGTTCAGTTGCCTTCCTTGAAAAAGAAGTTCAAGAGCAAATCCTTTGCCGCAAACTGCGACAGAGATCTGGTCAAAGAATGCGAAAAAGCGGGAATATCCGTAGACGAGTTTCTTGAACTCGGCCTTCACGCCCTTCAGAAAATCAGCGACAGTTTGGGAATGTGAGCCCAATCTTTTCCAGCCCCCCGTGAGCCGCGCAGTGGGCAGGGGCGGGGGGGCAGCAGGGGGCGAAAGCCCCCGCGCTTTCGATTTGCGTATAGTTTGCCTATTCCGGTCTGTGATTGTATAATTTTTTGTCTCAATCTCCTTGTCCGGGGACAATGGATTACGAGGCGGACAAAGGCGATCCGGATGAAGATGAAGCGTTCCACAACCGGCGGAAAGCTCTTTCGCAGGCGGGGTAGGCAGACAGGGTATATCCTTATTTTTGCCCTCACCATCGTTGCGGGATGGGCCGTTACGGCCTTCCTGGGCGCCAGGGCCCGCCACGAGATTTTTTTCAAGAATCGTGCCGCGTCAGTGCTCCTGGCCACTCACCTGAGCGGTGACCTGGGGAAAATGGAAAGTGTGGTCAAAGCGCTTTCCGGCTCCCCCTGGCTCGCTCCCGAGTTGATTGCGCAAACTCCCCAAAATCTCGCACGCGCCGAGGCGACCCTGGACAGATACAATAACGCTCTCCATGCCTCGGTAACTTATCTCATGGACAAGACCGGGCTGACCATTGCCTCGTCCAATCGCAATGACCCGGACAGCTTCGTAGGTAAATCCTACCGCTTTCGCCCTTATTTTAAAGAGGCAATGAGCGGTCGCGGGGGACAATATTTTGCCGTCGGGATCACATCATTAAAGAGGGGGTTTTACGCCAGCTTCCCCGTGTCCGGCCCCAACAACGCCATTGTGGGCGTTGTGGTGATGAAATCCGATATCGGTCATCTCCAGTCGATACTCAGCCGTGAGCCTCTTTGTTTTTTCGTCAGTCCCCACGGCATCATTTTTCTTTCCAGCCAGCAGGATATGCGCCTTAGGAGCCTTTGGCCTCTCCGGCCCGACCAGGCGCGTCAACTGGTCGCCTCCAGGCAGTTCGGAAAAGGCCCGTTTCCTTCTCTCCTGCCCGAGGAAGTGAGAAACGGGATGGAAGTACGTCTGCAGGGGAAGAACTACATTGCCGCTCGCCAGGCGGTCGGTCGTGATGGATGGTCCGTCGTGGTCCTGGCCCCGTTGGCGGAAACGGCCATCTATCAGTCGGTTGGCGTGGTATCTACAGTCGTTGCCTTGCTCTTGCTCATGATACCGTTGGTTCTCACCCGCCAGGCCGAAAAAGCCACGGAGACCCTGCGTAAAAGCGAAGAAAAGTACAAAACGTTTTTTGAAACCTCCCGGGATTGTGTGTTCATCACCTCCACCGACGGTCGCTGGCTGGATTGTAACGAGGCCGCCGTCAGGCTCTTTGGCTACGATGATGCGGACGAACTGCGCCGAACAAGGATACCGAACCTTTACGAAAACAAAGCGGACAGAGACCGGCACGTCGCCACAATAAAGGCAAAGGGGTTCACGCAGGACTATGCGGTAAATCTTCGAAAAAAGGACGGCAGCATCATCAATACGCTCATCACCTCGGTTCCCAGAAAAGACGAACAGGGGAGGATCGTCAGCTATCAGGGAATAATCAAAGATGTAACGAAAGAAAAAAGACTCCAGGAGAGATTGTTCCGCGCCGAGAAGATGGAGGCGCTGGGCATGCTGGCCGGGGGCGTGGCCCATGATCTCAACAATGTTCTGGGCATCCTGATCGGGTACTCGGAACTGCTCCTCATGGATGTTGAGGAGTCACATCCGACGAGATCTCCTCTGCTGCATATCAAACAGGCCAGTGAGCGTGCCGCCGCCATTGTTCAAGATCTTTTGACCCTGGCAAGAAGGAGCGTCCCGGTGGTCGAGGTGTTCAACCTGAACGGGGTGGTCGAGGACTACCAAAGGACACTGGAGTTTGAAAAACTGCCTTCAACCCACCCGGGTATCCGCGTGGAGACGCACCTCGCCCCGGATCTTTTGAATATCGAAGGCTCCCCCATCCACCTTGGCCAGACACTGATGAACCTGGTTTCCAATGGTGTTGAAGCCATGCCCCAGGGCGGCGTTTTGACCATAGCAACCGAAAACCGATACCTTGACCGGCCCGTAACCGGTTATGACGAGGTCCGGGAAGGCGAGTATGTCGTACTGAGCGTATCGGACACCGGCAAGGGCATAGCCCCCTGCGATCTCAAACACATCTTCGAACCCTTTTATACCAGAAAGATTATGGGGAAGAGCGGAACCGGACTTGGCCTGTCTGTTGTCTGGGGCGCTGTGAAGGATCATCGTGGCTACATCAACGTGGAGAGCCGCGAAGACGAAGGCACGACCTTCAGTCTCTATTTTCAGATCAGCCGCAAGGAAACTCCCGATAAGCGGGCTTCCTCCTCCCTTCAGGAATACAGAGGCAACGGCCAAACCATCCTGGTGGTCGATGATGTGGCGGAACAGCGCGAGTTGGCCGGGCAAATGCTCTCCAAGCTCAATTATGGTGTGCAAACCATGTCCTGCGGCGAGGAGGCGGTAGAGTACCTCAAAACCCATGCGGTCGATCTGATCGTTTTGGATATGATCATGGATTCGGGCATGGATGGACTCGATGCCTACCGCAAGGTGCTCGAAATCCATCCCGGTCAGAAAGCAATCATCGTAAGCGGTTTTGCGGAAACGACCCGTGTGCAGAAGGCGCTTGAACTCGGAGCCGGTTGTTATCTCAAAAAGCCCTACGTAATCGAGCAGTTGGGGATGGCGGTAAAAAAGGAACTCGATCGGTCGAGATAGTCCCTGCCTTATATCCCGCCCTCTACGACCAGGACTCCCGATCCCTTCATGGCATCCTCTTTGAGCGTTCGGAGGGCGAGATTGGCTTCGCGGAGCGGAAACAGGGTCACCTGCGGCCGGATGGGGATTTCTGCCGCGATGCGCAGAAGCTCGAGTCCGTCCTCGCGCGTGTTGGCGGTGACGCTGTGGATGTTTTTTTCGTAGAACAGGTGCTTTTCATAATCCATTGCGGGTATTTGCGACATGTAGATGCCCGCTAGCGCCAGCGTGCCTCCTTTTTTCAGATGCTCCAGGGCGAGGGGGACCAGTTCTCCGGCCGGTGCGAAGATGATGGCGCTGTCGGCAGGGACGGGCATCGTTGCGGGATCTTCCCCCACCCAGCGGGCGCCCAGGGCTTTGGCCAGTTCCCTGTGTTTAGCCCCGCGTGTGCACACATAGACTTCGCAACCCCTATGGCGCGCGATCTGGATAACGATGTGGGCCGAGGAGCCAAACCCGTACAGGGCAAGGCTTTGGCCGGGAAGGACCCCGCTTCGCTTAAGGCTTCGGTACCCGATTAGCCCCGCACACAAAAGGGGAGGGGCTTCTTCGTCGGAAAAAACGTCGGGTATCGGATAGGCGAATTCTTCATCGACTACGGCCAGTTCGGCGTAGCCCCCGTGTTCATGGTAGCCGGTAAACCGGGCGCTTTCGCACAGGTTTTCCTTGCCCGACCTGCAAAAATCGCATTTCCCGCACGTATGCCGAAGCCAGGCGATACCGATTCGCTCGCCAATCTGGAATCTTTTGGCTCCCGGACCCAACCGGTCGATCACCCCCACGATCTGATGGCCCGGAATAACCGGGCGGCCCTGAAAAGGCAGCTCGCATTCGATCACGTGGAGATCGGTGCGGCACACCCCGCAGGTCTTAACGCGTACCCGCACTTCCCCCGGGCCGGGAGAAGGGTCGGGAAGCTCCATCCACCTAAGTGGGTCAGAGTGAACGTTCGCGCACTTTTCGAGCACCATCGCCTTCATGATTTTTCCTTTCCGGTAAAGCCGGGATGTAACCCGGGACGTATTGCCGGTTGATTTGTCATGGCAAATTCTTCATAATTGCCCCATTCAAGAAATGCAAGGGGACCAAATTGTCAAACGGAAACGATGCCGAAAATACGCGGCCCCGCAGGGTCCCGTTCCCTGTGAAGGCGGCTGCGTGGATGGCCGGAGTCCTGGTTTGCCTGGCATTGCCGGTACTCGTTGCACTCCATGTGCCTTCCGTGCAAGAAAGGATCATAACCGAGGGGCTTTCGCGGGTGGAAAAGGCCACCCACCTCGAAATCAAAATCTCTTCCTACCATTGGAACACCTTCTCAAGCATCTATCTGACCGGCGTGCGGGTCGACTCCGGAGGAAAACGGGTCCTCGACTGCGACGATGTGCGCCTCGTCTACAGGCTTTCCATAGAGCAGCCCTATATAGTCATTAAGGAAGTGGACCTGAAAAAGCCCTTTGTGCGACTCGAAAGAGACGCCGACGGCAAGTGGCTGCTCCCGGCCTTTCCAAAACCTGGAGTTTCGAACCCGCCCCGTTCACCGGTTCAGCGGGCCCATATTTCATTCCCCCGGATAAGGATTACGGCCGGGTCGATCGAGGCTTTTCAGCAGGGGAAAACGATTCTGAGCGTCAGGGATTTTTCGGGAGCGGTACATCTGCGCTCCCGGAAGGGGGCATCGGGACCCGGAATCCAGATGGAACTCGGCCATATTCACGCCCGAGCCGATGCCGCAGGATTTGGCACGTGGGATATGGAGATTTCCGCTTCCCTCGAAGGACAAGAGCTGCTGGCGCGAAAAATCGTGCTTTCCGGTCCGAACAACTCTCGGGTATTGGTGCGGGGAAAATGGAATATCGACCACCCTGAAGATGGAACCGCAAATCTCAGCCTCGCCAATTTTTCGGCCGCAGACATCCCTTCGCTTTCACCCCGGCTGGATTGGCTGTCGGGTGTTTCGGGAAATATCGATGTAACAGAAGCCGGAGGCAGGTGGACCCTCACGCCCGATGTCTCAACCCATCTCGGCGCTATGAAGGGTGTGGTTCACATAGAAAAAAAGGGCGCAGGCGCTTATGCGGTCTCACTCGATTCGCACTTTTCCGGCCTGAGAGTCCCTGTGGAGAGGAAATTTCCCGACTCGAAGCTAAACGGCCGGGTAAAGCTCGCGGCGCTCCTCCAGGGGAATCGGTTGCGTAACGCCGACTTCAACGTCCACCTCGACCCTTCCGAGGTGTACGCCCAAAGGGTCGAGGTGTGCGACCTGTACGGAACCTTTGCCCATGGCGTTCTAAACGTCACAGGCTCCAAGGCCCGGAGCTCGCTTGCCGATTTCACCTTCAGGGTGAACGCCGACATGGGCGGCTTACTGGACAGCACGCACAAAGGGGGGATTGAGGCGCAAATAAACCTCCTGGACGGCCAACTGCAGAAGCTCAACCCGAAGCTGCCCCATACGGTCACCGGACGGATCGGCATCCAGGCCCGTTACGACCCGGGTGAACTGGCAAAGCCCGAACTCTGGCGGGCGAAAATCGACGCAAACCTTGCCATCCCCGATATTCTCACGCTCAAAGGCAGTGCATCCTACGATAAACAACTGCTAAAAGCCGTCTACGACCTGAACCTGGCTGACGCCCAAAAGCTCCAGGCGTTTTTTCCCAAGTGGCAGGGGAAGGGCAGGGTGGTTTCTCACGGCTCGTTCGAGGGCACATGGCCCGAACTGGTCTGGACGGGTGAAATCGACTCGCCCCGTTTTCGCTACGCAAAATGTGAGGCGCAACGACTCTCCGTTACCGGAAAGGGGCTCGCCATCGGAAAAGATGGGCGGCACGTGATTGCGATGCGCGCCCAAAACGTGGTCGTGGACGGCCAAAAGTTCTCCTCCGTCGATTTGAGCCTCGATCAGCAAAACGATGCATGCACCTTCACGTTCAGCGGAGGCGGGATTTTGGGACAGGCTACGGCCCAACTATCCGGAAAGCTCCAAAACATCCGGGATTTTCCGCACCTTTCCGTTTCGACACGGGGCAGGCTTGGCTGGAAAAAATCGAGCGGGGCGGTGGACGCTCGGTTCCACGTAGAGCAAGACGGAATCAAAATCGACTCGGCATCCCTCCTCTACGAAAACGGGAAAATTTCCACGTCAGGGGGCGCCATATCTTCATCGGGGGTAAGAGTCCCGCTGAGCCTGGATTCGATCGACGCAGAGAAAGTATCCGAACTGCTGGGCCTTAAGGCGCGTCTTGGCGGAAAGGTTTCCGGGCGTCTGCAGGTGAGCGGAAGGCCCGAGCAGCCCCAATTCACGCTCAATATCCAAGGGAAAAATCTCGTGTGCAACGGGCAGCGCATCGAACGGCTCTCCCTGGAGGGCGGCTATTCCAAGGCGGTTCTTAGCGTGCAGGGAACGGCCAAGGCCGCCGGCATCTCCGGCCCCGTTTCCCTTACGGGCAGAATCCCCTTCGAGCTCAGCCTTTATCCGCCCCGATTTCAATTGGTAAGATCGGGGAAACTCGATGGCGACCTCAAGTTTTCACGCCTCGAGGCCAAATCGATTGCGCCCTTTTTCCCTGTCTTGTCCATGGCCGGCGGAGAGTTGGACGGAAGCATCCGCTGTAGCGGAACTTTGCAAAAACCGGTTTTGAGCGGCGAAGGAACGTGGAAAGAGGGCGCCTTCGAAGTCCAGCCCTGGCCGCATCCGGCAAATAACATCGAGGCGCAATGGCGTATCGACTCCAAAGCCCTCTATATCACCAAAGCCGAGATATCTCACCTGGGGGGAAGCGTATCGCTAACGGGAATGGTGGAATACCCCGACTTCAAGACGTTCGATATCAAAGCCGACGCCACAGGCCTGGATGTCCCGGATATTTTTGGAATAGAAGCAAAAGCCGCCGGCCATGCCGAAATAAAGGCCACGCCCGAGGCTGCCGAACTCACCGGGACGCTTCATCTCAGCAATGCAAGCCTTAACCTGGGAGGGTTGGAAACCAACCTCACGCAGCACAAGACCATCCAGGTGGTCGAATCGAGCACAAGCGGCAATGTGGTGGTGCTGCACGGGATCCAAGGGCCGAGCAAGTTGGAAAACAAGCTTGCAATGAATCTCCGGCTGGAGCTTCCGCCAAGCGGTTCCTGGGTCACAGGGAAGGGGCTCAAGGCGGAAATAAACGGCGGCATTACACTCGTAAAAAAGTCCGGAGGCCCCTTACTGGTTGCCGGTGAGCTCCATGCCCTGAGAGGCGTCTACTCGTTTCATGGAAAGGCACTGAAGATCGTCGACGGTTCGGTGATCTTTCCCGGCGTCGATCATGTCCAACCCCAGCTCCGGATAGTCTGTCGCAAGGACATACGGGACGTTACGGTGCAGGCGCTCGTTTCCGGACCGTTCAAACACCCGAAACTGACCCTTAGCAGCATTCCCGCAATGAACCAGGTCGATATCGTCTCCTACTTCATGTTCGGAAGCCCGGCGGGAGATCTCAGCTCGGCGCAGAGTTCCCAGCTGCAAAACGGCGCCGCAGCCCTGCTCAGCTCCGAGGGGGCAAATATCGTCCAGTCCGTTTTCGGCAAAAGCATCATCACTCCGGACTCCATCAACTACCGCAGCTTCAGCGACGATTACACGCACATGTTCAGCTTCGACCAGAACCAGGCCAATGTCGGCAAGCAGACGGGAATCGTCGAGATAGGCAAAAACGTTACACCAAACCTCCATGTGGTCTACGGCAGAGAGGTCGAGGGCGTGCAGGGCAGCGGCAATGAAGTGCAGGTCGAGTACCGGTTGAACAAGTCCTTCTCCTTCAACTCTCAGGTTGGAGGAGAACAGACAGGAGTCGACGTCTTCTGGAGACATGATTTCGGCAGGTAACCACAGGCAAAAGGATCTGCGATGAAAATGAACGAAGTGCGCGCCATGGCGAAAAAGCTCGAGATAAAAACCTTCGGAAAGAGCAAGGCGGCTCTGATAAAAGAGATTCAGCGCAAAGAAGGCAACTTCGACTGCTTTGGAAGCGCCGAGGGGTATTGCGACCAGCTCGATTGCCTGTTCCGTTCGGCGTGCCTGCAGGAAAAAATTACCAGGTAGCGGTTACACGCATAAACACCTCAAGCTTGGGCAAAGAGGACTCCATCGAAATGAAAGTCCTTTTCTCTGAGGGTTCAAGCCTTACCGCAAGGGAATTTCTGAGTGTACTCGGACCATCCGGACATTGGATCGAGGTCCTTGATCCGAGCCTCGAATGCATTTGCCGCTTCAGCCGATGGACCAGGCGCGTTCACAGGTGCCCGCCCTCGAATGCCGATCCCCGGGGGTATCTCGAGACCGCCAACCGTGTCTTTGACAAGGGCTCCTTCGATGTTTTTCTGCCAACTCACGAACAGGCATGGCTGCTCGCAGCAGCCGGCCCAAAACTTCAGCGAAACCTTGTGGTGGCTCTATCCTCTCCCGAATCGTTTGCGCGGGTTCAAAGCAAACTGGAATTTGCCCGGTTGCTCGACGAAATCGGGTTGCCTCAGCCACGGTGGTCCCCCGTCGATTCCGTTGAGACACTGGCCCGGCAACAACCGCCGTTCTACCTCAAGGCGCCGTTCAGCACGGCCGGATCGGGTGTGTGTTTTGTCAAAACGACAGGGGAGGCTCCTTCGGCTTTTGAGTCTCTTCGTCAGTTTGCAGACGGGGGACCTCTCATGCTCCAGTCGGTAGCAACGGGCAACTATGCCCAGGTGCAGGCCCTCTTCGATCATGGACGCCTGGCAGCTTGTCACTCGAGCACACAAACCGCCGTTGGGGTCGGCCGGAGCGCGGCAGGCCGCATGAGCGTCAATCATCCGTTCGCTCGACAGGACGTTTCGAAAATAGGCCGTTTTCTCAACTGGCATGGGGGAATCACCCTCGACTACCTGTTTCGGGGCAGCGAGCGGTTGTATCTCGAATGCAATCCCCGGACGGTAGAACCAGCGAATGCGGCTGAGAGTGGCGTTGATCTGCCGGGGTTACAGCTGGCGCTTTCCCTCGGTGATCACCCCACCGAGGCGCCTCCAGGTACCATGGGGGTCAAGACTCACGGTTCGCTCGCCATCGTTCTTGGAACCGGAGCCGGGGCTGGAACGCGCAAAGCAGTCCTGCGCAAGCTCGGCGAACTCTTGTTTCACCGCAATGTCTTTCAAGGAAGCCGGGAAAGACTTACTCCGTTTTTGAACGACTTTCCGAGTGTGCTCCCGTTTCT
>JAKAJS010000128.1 GCA_021813685.1 Deltaproteobacteria bacterium
CCGATCTGAGGAGTCCATAACAGAAGGGAAACGGAGGAAAGGGTGGCTCGGCGACCGGGACCCGGTCGGGCCCGACGAATTGCACACTTTGGCCTCAACGAAGGGGCGGGGGGACGGACATTCCAGGATGGGGTATTCAACGCAAACCATATTCGAGGCAGGCGGCGGTTCCAGGATTCGACAGTTGCGGGAGTATGTGGACCGAAGACTCGTCTCGCTTCGGGCGGACCGCTGGAGCTGGTGGCAGCACTGGAGGCAGTTATCCGAATTCATAATGCCCCGGCGCGGCCGCTATCTCACCTCTCCCAATCAAGCGAGCCGCGGCGACCCGGTGGGCTCGAAGATCATCAACGAGACCCCGCTTCTTGCGCACAGAACGCTTGCCGCAGGGCTCATGGCCGGGCTCACATCTCCTGCAAGGCCGTGGTTTCGGCTCTCCATCCGCGATTTCGATACGAGCGACAATACGGAGGTAAAGCTCTGGCTCGATGAGGTCGCACGACGCATCCGGGTGGTTTTGTCGCAGAGCAACGCCTACAACGCCCTCCACGTAATTTATGAGGAGCTGGGGTGTTTCGGAACCGGGTGCATGATGATCGAGGATGACTTCGACGATATCATTCGGTGCCACACGCTCACTGCCGGCGAATATTACCTCGCAAGTTCGTATCGGGGCGAAATCGACACGCTCTATCGCGAGTACATGCTCACGACGGGGCAGGTGGTCGAACGATTCGGGCTCGAGAACTGCAGCCCCCAGGTGAAGTCCTTGTGGATGTCCGGGCAGTTGGATAAAGAGATTCGGGTCGCCCAGGCGATAGAGCCCAATGACGATCGATCGCCTCAGGTGCCGGGTCTTAAAGGCAGAAAGTTCCGGTCGCTCATCTGGGAATGGGGCCAGAATACCGATCTGGTGCTCGACCTTCGGGGCTATTTCGAGCTGCCGTTTGTCGCGCCCCGGTGGAGCGTGATTATGAACGACTCCTACGGGCGCAGCCCCGGTATGGATGCCCTGGCATCGAGCAAAATGCTCCAGCAGCTCGAAAAGCGCTCGGCGCAGGCAATCGACAAGGTATTGAACCCCCCGATGGTGGCCGATGTGTCGATGAAAAACGAGCCGGCTTCGCTTTTGCCCGGTGGGGTTACCTATGTTGCCAATATGGCTCAAAGCGGCTTTAAGCCCGCCTACCAGGTCCCTCCCGATATTCGCGGTGTGCAGGAAAAGATCCAGGAGTGCGAGCAGCGGATAAACCGGGCGTTTTTCGCAGATCTCTTCCTCATGATCTCACAACTCGACACCGTCAGAACGGCAACCGAAATCGTCGAGCGGAAGCAGGAAAAGATGTTGATGCTCGGCCCTTTTCTCGAGCGCAGCCAGTTCGAGCTTATAAACCCGATGATCGGACGCGTGTTCGCGATGATGTCCCGGGCCAGGCTCATTCCGCCTGTGCCGCGCGAAATCGCCCGGTCGCATTTCGATATCGAGTGCATATCGACCCTTGCCGACGCGCAGAAAAGCACGGCTACGACCGGCATCGAGCGGCTTGTGGCTTTTGTGGGAAACCTCGCCGCCGCCAAACAGGACGTGCTCGACAACATCAATTTCGATGAGACGGTTCGCGAGTATGCGGATCTGCTCGGGGTCACGCAGAAATTGATCGTGGCCCAGCAGCAGCGGGATGCCCTGAGAGCCCAGCGTCTCAAGCAGATCCAGCAGGCGCAGGTCGCGCAGATGGCAATGGCCGCGGCCCGGGGCGGGAAAGTGCTCAGCGAAACCGATATCGGCGGCGGACAGAATGCCCTGCAGATGATGCTGGGGCAATAGGGTAGTGAACAGTGATCGGTGATGTGTGATCGGTGAGCCTGACGGAGCGAACAATGCGTGAAGAACAATCGGGTGAAATACGGGGCTATAATGCGGGCGACCCCGAGCAGGTCAAGGGGCGGAAAGAGAAGCTGAAAACCCGTGACCTGCAAAAGAAGGCGGCGCTCTCCCGGTTACTGTCCGAACCCGGCGGCCGCATCTGGATGTGGGACCTGCTGGGTTTGTGCGGCGTCTACCATTCGTCGTTTTCCAGCGACGCGCTCGTTATGGCCTTCCACGAAGGCAGGCGGGACATAGGAAATCGCCTGATCGCGGAGATCAACCGACTCGAAGGAGGAGCGGAACTCTACACGCGGATGGCCTCCGAAGGCGCGGGGCAAAGGACTCCAGCCCCCGGCGTTTGAGCGCACACCCGGAGCATGGGGCGCAAATTTGCGTTATCATACTTCACAAACCCGGGTGATAAACCGTCAAAAGGCTTGTCACTTGAAAATTCAAGCTGTCCATTGCCGAAGCCTAATTCGAAGTGTCTTCAGTTTTGAGATGGTCTTTCCGTGTATTCTACTGAGATTTCCTATTGAGAATGAGGAGTTTACCCCATGGTTTCCAGTTGACCCAATGGGCAAAATGGGGCAAAAATGGTGGAACTGCTCCAGCCGCCTAATGCGGGTTTATGTCATTGAGATTTTCCAGGAGTACTAAAGGGGGGATGGCGATGAGCCGCTCTGCCAGCATGGTTTTTAACATTCTCGTCAAAAAAGAAGATGAGTTATTCGTCGCTCATTGTATGGAATTGGACATCCTGGCAACCGGGAATTCTATTAATGAAGCTGCCGATGACTTGATAGACCTCATCGTGGCCCACCTGAAGTATGCTTTCATCAACGATAACCTCGACCATCTTTACCGGCCCGCCCCCCCGGAGGTGTGGGAGGAGTTTTATGGGTGCAAGGAGGAGCCTGAGGAAAGAGCAATCGAAGTACCAGTTTCTGCGACGGAAGAATCATCAACTTTTATGCCCCCGTGGATCGTAGCCAAGATGTGCAAATCCGAAGCGGAGTGTCATGTCCAGGGCCGCTCTTAAGCTTCGGGAGTTGATTAATCGACTTAAACCTTACGGCGTCGAGGCTCTTGAGGATAGCGGTGGTTCGAAGCGAGGTAAGGGCTCTGAAATTATCCTCGTTAGACCTGAGTCTCCAGGGTCGCGGAAAGGCCCCCAATATCCCATTAAAAATCATGGCCAAGGAACAGAGATTGCGCCGGCGGTGATTGACGCGATCCTAAGACGCTTCGCAATCCCCAAGGCTGAATTTTGGGGATTGCCCGACAAGACTAAACTAAATTGAGACTTGTGGTAGCCTTAAGGCATGCCACTATTTTTTGTCTCGTTTTCTTTTTCTGTGGTGTTTTAGCCCTGTTCTCCCGACCGCTCTCCCGCGCCCTCATACCTGGCAAACTGACTCGGACTGCAGGGCATGGAGTATTTCCACCCACTCGCCCATTCGTTCGCAGTTCTTTTGCCCCCGGCAGCGCAGCAGCATCGTCCTTTCTTCTTCTCCGGAGATCGAAAATTCGATGTCCCATCGATTGTCCGGAAGAAGCGGTCCAAGTCGCTCGGGCCACTCGATTACCGCGACTCCGTTCCCAAAGAGCGATTCCTGCCAGGGAAGGGTATCGAGCTCATCTACGCCGGAGAGCCTGTAGAGGTCCAGGTGAAAGAGATGTAGCCTTCCCGAATACTCGTTTATAATGGTAAAGGTTGGGCTTGTGACCCTTTCTTCGGGGGGTACGCCCAGCCCCCGGGCGATTCCCCGGGTCAAAAGCGTCTTTCCCGCGGCCAACTCTCCCCGGAGAGCGAGAATATCCCCCGCCTGGAGCAGTTCGCCTATTTTTCGGCCAAGGAGAAGAGAACACTCTTCGCCGGGGGAGTGGAAGATAAATTCGTTCATATAACTTCCCCGCGTTCGAGCATTCCCAATACGGCAGGGATCTCTTCGACCATGTCGGTTGCAAGCAGCCCGCGGCTCGAATACCCCTCGAACAACCGGTCGCATGCTTCCCCGTGGACATAGACGCCTATGCATGCGGCCTCGAAGGAATCGAACTTCTGGGCGAGCAGGCCGGCGATTATCCCGGTAAGCGTATCTCCCATCCCCCCGCTTGCCATTGCCGGGTTCCCCGTGCTGTTTATGGCGAGTCTTCCGTCGGGGGCGGCCACGATCGTACGGTGTCCCTTGAGGACCAGCACGACCCCATAGTCCCTGCTGAACTTTGCTGCCGATTCGAGCCGGTTGTGCTGGATGTCAGACACGGTGCAGCGGCAGATTCGGGCCATTTCGCCCGGGTGCGGAGTGAGAACGAGCGGGACCTTTGCCTTGCGCAGGATCTCAGGTTCATCGGATACCGCCGTAATCGCGTCGGCATCGAGCACGATAGGACAAGGTGAGCCAAGCAGGAGATTTTTCACAAGCGTCGTTGTGTCTTCGTTTGTCGAAATCCCGGGCCCCATGGCCAGGGCCTGCTTGCCCTGCAAAAAGTCGAGAATCTCGCCTGTTGCGGCAGAAGAGGGCGATTTCTGCGAAGTCTCGGCAACGGGAAGGGTCATGGTTTCGGTGAGCTTCACCTCGAGGATCGCATTGAGACTGTGCGGAACGAAGAGGGTGACAAGACCCGCCCCGGCCCTCCCTGCGCCAAGACACACAAGCGTTGCGGCTCCGGTCTTCCCGACCGAGCCCGACAAAACGCACACGTGTCCCGCCTGTCCCTTGTGGGTTGCGCTATTACGGGGTTCGATCCACTGCGAAAGTAATTCCGGCTGGAGATACCATCGGGTGAAGCCGGAGGATTCCGCAAGGCCGGGCGGGATTCCAATGTCGATCACTTCCATGCTGCCGGTGAGGTCGGGTTCGAGCACGCAGCCGAGTTTCAGAAAACCGAAGGTCGCCGTGGCCGTAGCCTTTACCGCCGCCCCGAGGGGTACCCCGGTCGAAGCATCGAGTCCCGAAGGTATATCCACGGCGAGGATGGGAACCTGCAGCGTATTAAGTCTTTCGATCACTTTGCGGTAGAGGCCCCTTACCTCGCTTTTTAGCCCTGTCCCCAAAATGGCGTCGATCACGGCGTCGCTTTCCGAGAGCTCGTCCCACTGAGCATCGAAATCCCTTGTCTCATCCCAGACCGTTACCGGAATCCCGATCTTTTCCAGTATGGAAAAATTGGTGAGAGCATCGCCGCTCAGCTTTTGGGGGGAGCGAAGGCAAACCACGTGTACCTGAGCTCTTTTGGAATGGAAAATCCTTGCCAACGCAAAGCCGTCTCCCGCATTGTTGCCCGTTCCGGCAACAACCGTGATGCGCCTTTCGTGCAAATCGGGGACGACCCGCAGAAAGAAAGCCGCCGCGCCCTGTGCGGCGTTTTCCATGAGGACGATGCCGGGTATCCCGACCTCCCGGATCGTTTTTGCGTCGAGCCCGGCCATCTCAGGGGCTGTAAGCGCCAACATGCCATTTCTCCTCGATAGATAGTGTAACTCTTTTCCAGGATAGCATACTGAGAACCGGGCGGGCATGGAAAAAAACTGCGTGCAAATTTGTGCAAAATCTGCTATCTATCGGATCGTTTTGGGCTGGCTTTCTGAGTCTAAAATCAAATGAATCCACGAAATCGACGGTTTGTGAAAAAGAGGAGAATTATTCTTCGCCACATTGCCAGGCTGACACGCTCTGAAGCAATTTTCTCGATTCCAGGCCGTCTTCATGGCGAATGATAAGATGAAGAATATCGGTTTCTGTGCGTCTATCTCGGGTCCGTGTCGTTGCGCTCCGGTTTCGCCGTTGCTCTTCGACCCGGGAAGCACGGCGACCATCCTGATCCTATAATTCGGTTCATCGTATAATTACTAAACCACAGGAGAATGGCTTGTGATCGTTCAAAAGCCTACGAGTGATTTTTTGGCCATAGCTCTGTACCTGGTTGCCGGGCTGGCATTTGCGGTCGTTCCGGTGATCCTTTCCAAGCTGATTGTCAAGCGGGGGCAGGGCGCGCAGCGCGAAGCCACCTACGAGAGCGGCATGGAGACTATCGGCAGCGCCTGGATGCAGTTTACGGTGGCCTACTACATATATGCGCTGATCTTCCTGGCCTTCGATGTGGACGTGCTCTACCTGTTCCCGGTGGGGACCGTCTACGGCAGCTATGCCGTTCGGGACCTGGTCGAAGTCCTTGTCTTCGTGGGAATTTTATCGCTGGCGATTGTGTACGCATGGCGAAAAGGAGTTTTTGAATGGACAAGAAGGTGAGAGAGCCGGGCGCACCGGTTGTTCAATTTGCTCTCCTTGACGATATTTTGAATCTCGCGCGGGCCAATTCGCTGTGGCCGATGACCTTTGGTCTTGCGTGCTGCGCGATTGAGATGATGGCCGCCGGGGCCTCGCGTTTCGATTTGGACCGCATCGGCGCGGGTGTTTTCAGGCCTTCGCCGCGCCAGTCGGACGTGATGATCGTTGCGGGAACCATCGCAAAGAAGATGGCGCCTGCCATCAAGATGTTGTGGGACCAGATGCCTGACCCCAAGTGGTGTATCGCAATGGGCAATTGCGCCATTTCCGGCGGTCCCTTCGAGTACGACGGGCAGTATGCGATTGTGCCCGGGGCGCATCTCATAGTCCCGGTGGATATTGTGATTCCGGGCTGTCCTCCGCGTCCGGAAGCGCTGCTGCAGGGGCTTCTGGCTCTCGAGGACAAGATCACCCGTGGTGAGGGCAGGAATGTGCTGCGCCGCTTCAAGCGGGTTTCCGGAGGCGTGAACTGAGATGAAGATAAAAGATATTGAAGCGAGAATGCGTGCCAAGTTTCCGGACTCGCCCCTAAGCAGGGACGATGCCGGGATGACGGGAGCCGCGTGGTCCCTGAGCGTTCCGATTTCGGGCATTAGGGATGCGGCGAAAGAGTTCGATGCAGCGGGCTTTTTTCTCGAATCGATCACGGCCCTGGATTTTGAAGATACCTTCGAGCTGGTCTATCATTTCAACTGCTATGAGCCGGGGGCACGCGCGGTGGTGAGAATGCTGTGCGGCCACGATCAGGTCGCCCCTTCCATTTGCGACATCTTTCGCGGCGCGGTCTGGCTCGAACGCGAAGTACACGATTTTTTCGGCATCAAGTTTTCCGGAAATGGTGACATGAGGCCTTTATTGCTCCCTGAAGACGCTGACTATTACCCTCTCCTGAAGACTTTTGGGAAAGTTGGCGCATATCACAAGCGGGAAGTGATTTATGGATGAACTGGAAAGAGTTGAGGCGGACGGCAGAATATATTCCTTAAATCTTGGGCCGCAGCATCCCAGTACGCACGGTGTTCTGAGAATTCTGCTGGATCTCGATGGCGAATATATCGTGAAAGCGGACCCGGTCATCGGCTACGGTCACCGGGGCCACGAAAAGATGGGAGAAAACCGCCAGTACAAGCAGTTTCTCCCCAACACGAGCCGAATGGATTACCTGGCCGGAATGATGTTCAACCACGGGTTTGTCCTGGCGGTTGAAAAGCTGGCCGGAATCAAGGTTCCTGAGCGAGCCAAATACATTCGGGTGATAGCCTCGGAGCTAAACCGGATATCGAGTCACCTGCTCTGGTTTGGGACCTACCTGCTGGATCTTGGGGGCTTTACCCCATTTTTGTATGCATTCGACGATCGCGAACAAATTCTGGACATTCTGGATTCCATAACAGGGTCCAGGCTCACCTATTCCTATTGCCGCTTTGGTGGGGTCTCGCAGGATGTCGATTTCAAATTCATCGAGATGACCCGCGCGTTCCTCAAGCGCATGGAGACTCGCTGGGCCGATTACGAAAACCTCGTGACCAAAAACGTCATCTTCATTCATCGCACCCGGGATGTCGGGGTGATCGATAAAGAGCTGGCGAGGCAGTACGGGGTGACGGGGCCGAACCTGCGCGCCTGCGGCGTAGACTTCGACGTTCGCAGAAGCGAGCCCTACGAGGTGTATGACAGGTTTGAGTTCGAAATCCCGACCGGTTCCAAAGGCGATGCGCTGGACCGCTACGACGTGCGGTTCAAGGAGATGCAGCAGAGTTGCCGCATTATCGATCAGGCGCTCGACCAATTGCCGGAAGGGGAGTTTCTGACTCCGAAGGTGCCTCAGAAGCTCAGCCCGCCCAAGGGCGAGGTGTATGCCGCCTTTGAGAGCGCGCGTGGCTTGACCGCCTATTACCTGGTGAGCGACGGCAGCGGTTCTCCGTATCGCTGCCACATCCGGGTTCCGAGTTTTGGCAATTTGAATGTCTTGAACGACGTGTTGCCGGGCATGCTGGTGGCAGACGCCATCGCCGTTCTCGGGAGCATAGACGTGGTCATTCCTGAAATAGACAGATAAGGAAGAGGTTTTTTTTCAGGCTCATTGCTGGGGTAGGCCTTTTTCAGGAGGAATAAGAATTGTCCGGCTTGTTGGGTTCCGAATGGTTCCGGTTGATTTTGGGGCTGATCATCGTGTTGGTCTTTGCGCCGGTGAACGCTCTTTTTCTGGTATGGCTCGAGCGGAAGGTGGCCGGGCATATTCAGCTGCGCCCGGGCCCGATGGAGGTCGGCCCTCACGGGTTGCTCCAGACCATGATAGACGGGCTGAAGCTTGTGGGCAAGGAGCTGATTTTGCCGGCCAAGGCGGATATGAAGCTGTTTTTTCTTGCTCCGATCCTGGTCTTTACTCCCGTGCTCGTCGCCTTCCTCGTGCTGCCCTTCAGCCCCACGATGATCATTCATAATATGAACGCGGGTGTGCTGCTGGTCTTTGCCTTCTCGACCATAACCGTCCTTGCGATCCTTACCGGCGGGTGGGCTTCCAACAACAAGTACGCCCTGCTCGGCGCGGTCCGGTCCGTGGCCCAGAACGTCGCCTATGAAATCCCCCTTCTGCTGGCGGTAATGAGCGTCGTTCTGATGGTCCACTCTCTCGACTTTTCACACATCGTGGCCTCTCAGCATACCGTCTGGTTCGTCTTTATTCAGCCCCTGGCGTGCCTGATCTACCTGATCGCGGCGACGGCGGAAACCAACCGCGCTCCCTTCGATATTCCCGAGGCGGAGTCCGAACTCGTTGCCGGGTTTCATACCGAATACAGCGGAATGGGGTTCGGGCTCTTCTTCCTGGCCGAATACACAAACATGTTTCTGGTTAGTGCTGTGGCTACGAGCCTGTTTTTGGGCGGCTGGAACGGACTCTTCGGAATCAGCCTCGGAATACCGGGGGTCGTCTGGTTCCTTCTAAAAACCTATGTACTGATTTTCATCATCATGTGGGTTCGCTGGACATTTCCCCGCGTGCGATTCGACCAGCTGATGAACTTTTCCTGGAAGGTGCTTATTCCGTTAGCCCTGGTGAACCTCGTGATTACGGCCATTGTTGTGAAGATTATCTGATTGGTGGAGTGTACTGCAAGATGGGCTACTTTAAAGATATATTCGATGGCGGTTTGAGTCTGATCGAAGGAATGGTCGTTACCGGGCGCCGGCTTTTTCAGCCTCTGATAACGGTCCAGTACCCGCGAAAGAAAATCCCGCTTTCCTCGGCCTACCGCGGCCACATAGAGTTGAAGATATTTGAGGAAACGGGGACGCACAAGTGCATCGTGTGTATGAATTGTGAGAAAACCTGTCCCAGCGGGGTCATTCGGGTGCAGGGGGAAAAGCAGAAGGAAAAGGGCCCCAAGACGCTTACGAGCTATGTGATCGATTTTAGCAAGTGTTCGCTTTGCGGCCTTTGCGTGGAAATCTGCCCCACATCGACCCTGAAATACTCCAGGGAATACGAATTGGTCGGCGATACGAGGGACGATTGCCAATTCGACCTGATAGCCAGGTTGGAAAAGCAGGTCGAAAAGAAGAAAGATGAAAAGGCTACTCAGGGGATTGCGGCCTGATAGATCTGGTAACTCATTCGGGGCAAGGGGACATGGATGGAGACTTCCGGCCTTAATTTCATTTTGCAGGCGGCCTTTTGGTTCACGGTTGCACTCACCGTTACGGGGGCTTTGATAGCGATTTTTCCCCGTAATATTCTCTACAACGTACTGGGGCTCGCGCTCGCGCTGGTTGGCATTGCCGGATTGTATTTGTATCTGGGCAGTCTTTTTGTGGCTCTCATGCAGTTGCTCATCTATGTGGGTGCGATTTGCATCGCCATCGTGTTCGCGATCATGCTTTCGCGCCCGCTCCACATCGAGACGCCTCCGCGGCCTACTTCCAAAGTAGGGCTGGGGATTCTTGCAAGCGTGGTGTTTTTCGTCGGTGCGGTTGGCGTTGCGCTCAGAACGAAATGGGCGCCTGTTGCCGGACATGTCTACAAGGCGTCGCAATGGTCGGTGGAAGCCATTGGCAATGCGCTGCTCACCCGGTATGAACTTGTTTTCGAAGTCATTTCACTGGTTCTTCTCGTTGCTATCATCGGCGCGGTGATTACCGCCGGATTCAGCCGGAGGTTAAGTTCGTGAACAGCCTGACAAGTTATCTGATCATCTCGGCTTTTCTTTTCTCGGCGGGCCTTCTGGGGATTCTTCAGCGCCGCAATCTGATTGCGATGTTGATCTCGGTCGAGCTTTTGCTGAATGCGGCCAACCTGAACTTCATGGCCTTTAACAAGTTTCTTGCCCCCGATCCGGTGACGGGGCAGGTGATCACGCTTTTCGTCATGGGGCTGGCGGCGGCCGAAGCCGCGATTGGCCTTAGCATCATTCTCGCTCTCTACCGCAGGATGCACTCGATTAACATCGAAGCTGCTCAGAAGATGAAAGGATAGAACCGCTATGGGCGCATTGCTTAGGGATCCCGTCCTGTTCGCGACGGTTCTGGGTACAAACCTTCCATTTTTCGCCATGGCGGTCATTCTGATCTTTACCAGATCCAAACCCGGGGTATCCAGCCGGATTTCGGTGGGGTCGATCGGTGTTGCGGCGATCTGTGCGATTTATCTTCTCGCCAAACTCTACAGCGCCCCGGCGCTTCAGTACCAGACCCTCTGGTTCAGCTCCGGAAAGCTCAACATTGCCTTTAGCTATTATCTCGATCCGCTCAGTTTGCTGATGCTCACCATCGTCGGCATTATCGCCTGCCTGGTGCAGATTTACTCTCTGGGCTACATGGCGGGAGACCCGGGTTACAGCCGCTATTACGCGTTTCAGTCCCTTTTTGCCTGGGCGATGATGAACATGGTCATCGCGGGCACAATGCTCCAACTGTTCATTTTCTGGGAAATGGTGGGGCTTGCTTCCTACTTTCTGATTGGTTTCTACTACGAAAAGTGGAGCGCCTCCCAGGCCGGCAAGAAGGCCTTCGTGATGAACCGGGTTGGTGATGTGGGCTTTCTGCTGGGCCTCATCCTGCTGCTCATCGGTTTTGGAAACCTGAGCATTCCCGCCTTGAACCAGGCAGCCGCCACACACGGCCTGTCACAGGGGCTGCTCACCGCCTCCGCGCTTCTGATTTTCTGCGGCGTTATCGGCAAAAGCGCCCAGTTTCCGCTGCTCACCTGGTTGCCCGACGCCATGGAAGGCCCGACCCCGGTCAGCGCCCTCTTGCACTCGGCAACGATGGTGGCCGCAGGCGTCTACATGTTCAGCCGAATTTTTCCCTTCTTTTCGGCATCGCCTGAGGCAATGAGAGTCGCCCTGGCCATTGGAACTGTAACGATGCTGTTATCTTCGACCATGGCGATGGTTACCTACGATTTGAAGCAGGTGTGGGCCTATTCGACCGTCAGTCAGCTCGGCTACATGGTGATGGCTCTTTCCGCCGGCGGGTATGTTGCGGGCGTCTTCCACCTCACGACGCATGCCGGATTCAAGGCCCTTCTGTTTCTTTGCTCCGGTATATTCATTCATGAATTCCACACGAACGACATGCGCATAATCGGGAAGCAGGGGGGGCGCAAGCTGAAGATCCCCATGGTGTGTATGACCATAGGAGCGCTTGCTCTTTCCGGCGTCTTCCCTTTTTCCGGATTTTTCAGCAAGGAAGCGATCCTCACTGTTCTGGCCGCGCAGCCGAGCAAGATCTGGTATGCGGCCGGGCTCTTCGGTGCGGTCCTCACCGCTTACTACAGCTTCCGGCTCATCTTCCACATCCTGTTTCCCAAGGACGGGATCGAAGAGAAGCACCATGACGAACACGGTGCTTCGTCTCACGAACATGAGGAAGGGCACCACGGCTATATCTTCTGGGCTATGGCGATCCCCGTCATGTTCCTTGCGGGCGTGAGTTGCGTGATCGGTTTTACCGAGCGTCCGTTCGAACATTTCATCATACGCTCGATTGATATCTTCGGGAAGGTTGCGCCTCACGGTGAGGCCGCTCTCAAGGTCGCCGCTCATGTGGCCGCGGCGGGCGCGCAGCACGCGCAGGAACCCGGCGGCCACCTCCTTACGATTCTGGGAATCTCGGCGGGACTCACCGGTATTGCCCTCGCGTGGCTTGAGTACGGAAGAAAAGGCGCCAGCCGCAAGGGTTTTCTCAGCTATGTCCCGGCCATCTGGAAGTTGTTCGACTACAGGTGGTTCCTGGACGTATTTTACCGCAAGACACTCGATACGTTCGTCTATGCCGGCCTTACCAGCCTGTTTGTTAAAAACGACCGGCGAATCATAGACGGCGGTATCGATGGCATGTGCGTATTTACCGAGGGAAGCGGTCGCCTGTTCAGCTTCCTTCAGTCCGGAATGCTCCAGTTCAACCTGTTGCTCATGGTGCTTGCCGCCGGGGCCGCAGTTCTTTATTTCGTGATTTAGTTCAACCATAACTATCACAAGGGCATCTAATGAGTGCGATGAACATGGCCGGTTTTCCGATCCTGACCACCATCCTGATGACTACCATAGTCGGGTTGCTGGTTATCCTTTTCATACCGCCTGAGAAAACGAAGCTCATAAAGCAGGTGAGCCTTGCAAGCGCTTCTATCGGGCTGGTGCTCTGTCTGTGGCTCTATCACGCGTATGATTTCCACAAGGGCGGGTTGCAGTTTGTGGAGCGCTTTCTATGGGTTAAGAGCATCGGCATTTACTGGTTTAACGGCGTCGATGGGATAAATCTGCCCATGATGCTTCTGACTTCCATCGTTCTCTTTACAGGTGTCTGGACGATGTGGGAGCTGGAACATCGAGTGAAGGAATTCTACGCGCTCATGTTTCTGCTGGTTGCCGGCGTCTACGGCGTGTTCATGTCGATGGATCTTTTCTGGATTTTTGTGTGGTATGACGTTTCACTTTTCCCGATGTACCCCTTGATCGCCATCTGGGGAGGCACGCGTAAGGAGTACGGCGCGATGAAGCTCACGCTGTACCTGCTTGCGGGAAGCGCCTTCATTTTGCCTGCGATCCTCTTTTTGTGGGCCAAGGCCGGCGGACACACGTTCGATCTGTTCATGCTGCAGAAAATCGGCTTCAGCCTCTTCGACCAGAAGGTGGCTTTTCTCATGCTCTACCTCGGGTTCGGGATTCTTGCCGCGGTGTGGCCTTTCCATACATGGTCGCCGGTGGGCCACGTGGCGGCGCCCACAGCGGTCAGCATGATCCACGCGGGCGTTCTGATGAAGCTCGGCGCCTATGGAATCCTGCGGATCGGGATGACCCTTTGTCCGCAGGGCGCGGTCTACTGGTCGCATCTCATGGCGCTTCTGGGGACCGTCGGTATTATCTACGGAGCGCTTGCCGGTCTGGCGCAGACCGATTTGAAGTACGTGATCGGCTATTCGAGCGTCTCGCACATGGGGCTTGTGGGTCTCGGGCTTGCGACCCTGACGGTTAACGGCATTAACGGGGCCGTGTTCCAGATGTTCGCGCACGGCATCATGACTGCCCTTTTCTTCTCCGCGGTCGGCTTCATCTACGATCGCACGCACACCAAGATCATTCCCGAGCTTGGCGGTTTGTCCAAGACAATGCCTGTTGCCTCCTCCTTTTTCATTTTCGCCGCACTCGCGGGGATCGGAGTGCCGATGCTCGCAAGCTTCTGGGCGGAACTGCTGGTTCTCACGGCTGCCGTAAAGGTATTCCCGGTGGCTGGTTACCTTGCGTGCGCGGGTATGATTCTCAGCGCTCTTTTCATGTTGCGTGTGGTGCAGAGGACCTTCTACGGGGAAAAGAACCCCAGGTGGGAGCACATTCCTGATGTGTCGAAGTTTCTCGCTGTCCCGCGAGTCATTTTGATGAGCTGTATCCTGTTTTTTGGCCTGTTTCCAAAGGTTATTCTCGACGTCATTCAGAGCACGGTTATTCCGTTTGTGACCCGGTTCTAAAGCTTGTCAGGTAAAGGAATGTGATGGCCTATTTTATGCTTTTTCTTCCCGAGCTTTTTTTCATCCTGGGCGCTCTTCTCTTCTTCATGTTCTCGTTGAGAAAGACGCCTAATCCCGCCGGGTATCACCGATGGGCGGTCGTTCTGGCTGCAGTCGGTCTTTTGGCGACAGTAGCCTCTTCTCACCAGCAGGGGATGCTGTTTTTCAATTGCTACCGGGTGGACCTTTTCAGCCAGATATTCAAAGTGCTGCTCGCTTTGGGCACCGTCTGGGTCGTTTTCTCCTCGGGCGAGCTCAAGGGGATCGATTCGAGTCAGCACGCCGAGTACTACTTTCTGATCTTTGTTTGTACGCTCGCCATGATGATGCTCGTAAGCGCAGTCGAGATGCTCACCATCTACGTCGCCATAGAGCTTTCCTCGTACTCGCTCTACCTTCTGGTGCCCATGCGTCGAGGAGAGAGCCGTTTCTCCGAGGCCGGCATCAAATACTTCATGATCGGCGTTACCGCCTCGGGCCTGATGATCTTTGGCATCAGCCTGCTCTTCGGTGTGGCACACACCACCTATGTGCCGCAGATGATCAAGGTGCTGCCCGGTGTCATTACGCAGCCGGCGGCCATTGTCGGGCTGCTTCTTGCGCTTGCCGGCTTCTTTTTCAAGCTGGCTGTGTTCCCGTTCCACATCTGGGCGCCGGATGTCTACCAGGGGGCTGCCAATCAGGTTACGACCTACATAGCGACTGTTTCCAAAATGGCCGCCGCGGCCATGATCATCCGGTTCGCGGGTCTTTCCGGCGGAACCAGCCCGGGAATGATAAAGCTGCTTATCGTTCTCTCCATTGCCTCGATGACGTTTGGAAATCTTGTCGCGCTGATTCAGAAAGACATAAAGAGGCTTTTGGCCTATTCGAGCATCGCGCACGCAGGCTATATGCTGATAGGGATTCTGACCCTTACGAGTCAAGGGTATGCGAGCGCCATGTACTATGCGGCCGCCTACCTGGTCATGAACTATTCGGTGTTCATGGTCATCATGAAGGTGGCCGATGACGGCCATAACCTGCAGATAAAGGAACTGGCGGGCCTACACAAACGTTCTCCGCTTCTCGCCCTGACCCTGATGCTCGGCCTTTTCGGGCTTGCCGGCATTCCGCCTACAGCCGGATTTACCGGAAAGTTTCTCGTGTTCGCGGCAGCACTCAACAGGGGTTACCTCTTCCTGGTCATTATCGGCATGGTGAATGCCACGATATCGCTCTATTACTATCTGATCGTCATCAAGGCGGCCTATCTGCTGAAACCGGTAAAAGACTATCCGGCTGTTACCGTCGATCTGTGGACCCGGGTTATGAGTTATTCCCTTGTTGTCATGACGATCTACCTGGGTATATTCCCCGACCGGTTTCTTTCTCTTACCGAAGCGGCGGCAAGAACTTTGTTTTGATTCCTGAGTCCATTCTGAATTAATAAAGGCAGGCTTTTTTTGAGCCTGCCTTTTTTTTTCCGTTTCTGGTTGCCACTTCCGGTTGCCTCTTCCATTGCCATTTCTGGTTGCCGTTTGCAAAAGCCCAACCCGTCCCGTATACCGATGTCCGTGAAGTTGAATTGATTCGAAAATCTTTTGCGCTTGCCCTGGCCCGGTTTAAGCGCAGCCAAGAAAAAGCCCGATTCGTAGCTACGGCGAATCGGGCTTTTTTATTGGCGTAAAGGAGAAACCAGATGAGCGACGAACAGACAGCGGTGCACGATTCGGAAACGGTCGTAACGAAGGAGGCGACGCAGCCCCTCGCAACAGAAGAACAAACTCAGGCGCAGTCGCGCGAAAGTCCGACGCAAAGCGAAGCCGAAAAGGTCGAAGCGGGCAAGCAGACGAGCCTTCTTGCAGGGGATAAACCCGAGGAGTCGGGCGAGCAGAAATCCGAGGAGGCGCCGCCAGAAAAACACGCCCCGGAGGAGTATGCGGATTTTACATTTCCGGACGCTTTCAAATTGGAGAGCCAGGACCTGACAGAGTTTAAGTCCTTTGCCAGAGAGCAGGATTTAACCCAGGAGCAGGCGCAGAAGGTTCTCGATTTTGCCGGGCCAAAGATCAGGCAGATGATCGAGCAGCCCTATAAGGCGTGGAACGATCTCCAGACGAAGTGGCAGGAAGAGGTGCGGACCGACCCCGAGATTGGAGGCACAAAGTATGAACAATCCGTAAGGGAGGCCGGAAATGTCTTTGTGCTAGGCGAATCCAATCCGTTTGTCAAAAGTGAATCCGAAGCGAAGGCTCTTCGCGAGGCGCTCAATACTACCGGGGCCGGAAACAATCCTGCGATTGTAAAGCTCTTTGTGAAAATGGGGAGGCTTCTTGCCGAGCCGGAACACCTGAGCGGGAAACCGGCACTGCAGGGCAGGCAGGACTCACTGCTCAATTCGATGTACCCAACAATGACGGAAGCAGGAAGCTAGAAGCAGGAAGCGGGCATCAAACCGATTTCTTTCCTGCTCCACGCTCATCGCTTCTCGCTACGGAGGTTTTAGACGATGGCGACGATAGGACCGATGGCTTTAACGCTCATGGACTGGGCGAAGCGTATCGACGACGAGGGCAAGATTGCCGAGATCATAAATCTTCTCTCCCAGACAAATGAGATCCTGGAGGACATGCTCTGGGTGGAGGGTAACCTTCCGACCGGGCATAAATCGACGATCCGGACCGGGCTTCCCCAGGCGTACTGGCGGCTTTTGAATCAGGGTGTGCCGCGCGGAAAAAGCACCACGGCGCAGATTACCGAGACCTGCGGCATGCTGGAGACTTACTCCGATATCGATGTGGACCTGGTGGCGCTTTCCGGAAACGATCGCGCGTTTCGGCTCTCCGAGGAACTGGCTTTCCTGGAGGGAATGAACCAGCAGATGGCGGGAACGATTTTCTACAACAATATTACTAGCGTTCCTGCCGCCTTCATGGGCCTTGCCCCGAGGTATCCGAGCGTCAACACGGCGACCGCCCAGACGGCAAACAACGTGATCGACGCCGGCGGGACGGGAAGCACCAATACCTCCATGTGGCTGATCATGTGGGGGCCGACCGCCATTCACGGCATTTTCCCTAAAGGCAGAAAGGCCGGTTTCGTCCAGGAAGACATGGGAAAGACCCCGGTCTATGACGCGAACAACAACCCCTATTACGCCTGGAGAACCCACTACAAGTGGGATGCGGGGCTCGTCGTCAAGGACTGGCGGTTTGCGGTGCGGATTTGCAACATCGATGTGACCACGCTTTCCGGAGCAAATCCTCCAAACCTCATAAACCTCATGGTGCGGGCCGTCCACAGGCTTCCCATCCAGCCCGCGCGGGCCGGAAACGTCCAGACCTCCGGGCAGAACGGCGAGCCGATGCTCTCCATGGGACAGGCCGGCTTTTACTGCAACCGCGCCATCTCCACCTGGCTCGACATCCAGGCCCTCAACAAGAACAACATGCTGCTGCGAATGGACGAGTTCGCCGGCAAGCCCGTGACATCCTTCCGGGGCATTCCGATAAGGACCTGCGATCAGTTGCTGAACACCGAGGCGCGGGTGGTTTAGGCAGGTTGAAACAAATAGGACCTATGGGACCTATTGGACGAATTGTCCGGCGCAGAGCGCCGGACCAAAACGACAGGAGATTTGAGCGATGATAATGGATGCGCTTTTACTGTTCGATGGAAGTGTGAGCGCGGGCGGGGTGCTCTCGGGGACCTCTGTAAACTCGGGGATCTCCTTTACTACGAGTGCGAATACCGACTCTGCCAACACGATCGATGTCAGCCAGGTAGCCGCTTCTGCATCCGGTAAAGGCCGAGACATCGGTGTCGGGGACGCACCCGAGTTGCAGATCGCCGTTATGGTGATGACGAGTTTCGCCGGTTCGGGCGCAAATCTTCAGGTGCTTCTTCAGACTGCGCCCGACAACGGGGCGGGCGCCCCGGGGAGCTGGT
>JAKAJS010000040.1 GCA_021813685.1 Deltaproteobacteria bacterium
GTAGCCGGTCGCAGCAGTTATCGTATAGGTCGCACTCGATCCGTAGGAGACGCTGCTCGTCCCCGAAGGCGAGATGGTCCCGCCGCTTCCCTGGACCGAGGCCGTTATCGAATACTGCGCGGCGGTAAATGAGGCGGTTATGGTGTGGTTGGCGGTGACGTTGCTGAAGGTGTAGCTCGATACCGCACCGGCCGATGCCCCGTCTACGACAACGCTTGAGATCTGGTAGCCGGTCGCGGGAGTTATCGTATAGGTCGCACTCGATCCGTAGTTGACGCTGCTCGTCCCCGAAGGCGAGATGGTCCCGCCGCTTCCCTGGACCGAGGCCGATATCGAATACTGTATGGCGGTAAATGAGGCGGTTATGGTGTGACTCGCGGTGACGTTGGTGAACGTATAGCTCGATACCGCACCGACCGATGCCCCGTCTACGACGACGCTCGATATCTTATAGCCGGTCGCCGGAGTTATCGTATAGGTCGCACTCGATCCGTAGGAGACGGAGCTCGTCCCCGAAGGCGAGATGGTCCCGCCGCTTCCCTGGACCGAGGCCGATATCGAATACTGCACGGGGGTAAATGAGGCGGATATGGTGTGACTCGCGGTGACGTTTGTAAACGTGTAGCTCGATACCGCACCAACCGATGTTCCGTCCACCTGGACGTCGGAGATCTGGTAATTTGCGGACGGGCTTATCGTAAATGTCTGGTTGGCCCCGGCGCTGACACTCACGGCGCCCGAAGGGGAAATCGTTCCTCCGGCCTGGCTGCTCGCGGTAATGGTATAGGCTGAAGGCACAAAGGTTGCCGCTATCGTGTGGCAACCGCTTACGGAGGAAAAGGTGTAACTCGATGTCGGGTCGGCGACCTGCTGACCGTCTACCGTGACGGTCCCGATTTGATACCCCGAATCCGGAATTATGGAGTAGGTCTGTGAGCCCCCGCCGGCTACTGCGGTAGTTCCCGCAGGTGTTATCTGCCCGTTTGAAGCTGTCCCCGCCGTTATGAAATCACAGACCAGTTCCTGGGAATAAGGACTCTCCTGGCTGCTTGAATATGCGGTAACGGCAAAATAGTAGGTCTGTGAATCGGAAAGGCCTGTCACCGTATAGGTAGTGTTGTTTCCGGCATCGATCGGCGTTTGATAGATTCCGCTTTGAGTACCCACGTAGACGTTGTACCCGATTACGGAAGAGTCGGTGGAGGCATTCCAGGCCAGCACTGCCTGCGTGGTTGCAGCCCGGGACGGGCTTGAAAACAGGATTAACGAAACGAAAAGGGTTGTTGCCAGGTATCCGATGTATTTGCCCATGTTGATCTCCCCGCTGGTTGCCCGGCACATCCAGCCCTCCGAGGAGACGCTGCATCCGCCCAGCAGTCTTGCTACCTTATCCCGGCATCGCCGGGACTTAGGCCAGTGACTTTGCGTCCTGCGCTTTCGCGCAGTTTGCCTTTTATGGTTGACGCCAAATATTTTTTGCCTGAGTGGAGAGCAAAAGCGATGCCAGCCCGACGAGACGCCCAATTCGCTTCTTGTAGACCCACGGGGCAACGCTTTGCGCGAATTGCGCTTCGGAGGCGAATGTCAAACTCCAACCGGCGCTTCCGTTTAAATTACCATTAAGTAATTAAATCGCCCCTACTCAAAGGAAATCATTGCAAATTTCACTCAATCAATGCAAAATTGTCTCTCGCTGGATCTGCCCGGAGGCGCCGCAGGGAAGCACACGATAGAGAGGCAAATCACAATGGATCTCCAAAAACCCGTTCTGGTGACAGGGGCGGCAGGTTTCATCGGCTTTCACCTGGCCAGGAACCTGCTGGAGGCGGGATGGAACGTGGTCGGCCTGGACAATCTCAACGACTATTACGATGTGCAGCTAAAGCAGGGGCGCCTCTCGCTTCTTTCCAAATACTCCGGGTTCAGCTTCCTCAAACTCGACCTGTCGGACCACCCCGCAGTCGAAAATATCTTTAGAAAGCATCGCTTCGAGCTTGTCGTGCACCTGGCTGCCCAGGCCGGCGTGCGCTATTCGCTGATCGATCCTCGGGCTTATATCAGAAGCAATGTCGACGGGTTTATGAATGTGCTCGAAGGCTGCAGGCAAAATGAGGTGAAACATCTCGTGTTCGCCTCATCGAGCTCCGTCTATGGGGGAAACGAAAAAATACCCTTCTCCATTCACGATAACGTCGACCACCCCGTATCCCTCTATGCGGCCACCAAAAAAGCAAATGAACTCATGGCCCACGCCTATGCCCATCTCTATGGGATCCCCTGTACGGGTCTGCGTTTTTTCACCGTCTACGGCCCCTGGGGACGCCCCGACATGGCGCCCTTTCTTTTCACCCGGGCAATCCTTGCCGGAAAACCCATACGGGTTTTCAACCATGGTGATATGGTCCGTGATTTCACTTATATCGATGACGTTATCGAGGCGGTCAAGCGGATCATCACCCACCCCGCGACGCCCGACCCGGAGTGGAACGGACGCCTGCCCGACCCCGGCTCGAGTTTTGCCCCCTTCAAACTCTACAATATCGGAAACAACACCCCCGTCCCGCTGCTCGAATTTATAGCGGCAATTGAAGAGTGCCTGAAGATGGAAGCGATAAAGGAGTTTCTCCCCATGCAACCCGGCGATGTCCGTGCGACTTGCGCAGACCTCGAAGAGATCGCACGGGACTTCGACTTCCATCCCGACACGCCCGTGCGAAAAGGGGTCTTGCAGTTCATCCACTGGTACAGGCGCTATTATGACGTATAGTGGGTGTTCGTTTCAGTTCGCTGCAACGTTCACGAGATGTGTCGGAAATTTTTACAAATCCTGGACTCGCTCCTGATCTCATTTTGCTGCCTTTACCCCATCCCCCCGTAAGATTTCTTTACACTTTTTGCGGGAAAGGGTCCGCAGACGGCCCCACAAATCATTTTTCATATCGCCCACTTACATCCCCACCCGCAATAGGCCCACAAATTGCAGGATTACGAGTTACAATTTCAGGAGCAGGATTGGGGTTCACTGCCGAAACTTGGCCTATATTGGATTTCGCGTGTGGGGGGGCTGCAACGTGGGCAGAGAGCGGAGAAGGCACAAGCGAATGAAGATTCGCGAAGAGGTCTTTGCTGCCTTTATGATTCCGGAGGAACCGGTACTGGTCGGCAGGGTGCTGGATGCGAGCGCCGGAGGGGTGTGCGTTCAATATCTGGCGACCAGGAAGCTTGATGTAGGTCCGGCGGTTATCAGCATATTCGGGTTGAACTCTCCGGGCATGAACCGCATGGAATCCACCGTGACATACGATCTGGAAGTGTCGGAAAAGTCGTGGAGCACTCCGGCGACGAGGCGCTGCGGAATACGTTTTGAAAGACTGCGCTCCGAAGTGAAAGCGCAGCTAAAAGAGGTGTTCCGGGTCAATGCCGTTCAAGACATAAACAGAGTCTCCGCACAACCCTCAGCGTGACTCGGAATTCGGTGAGCCGGGCCGATCGTTTCCCGCGGGAAAGACCAGGCGGAAAGTGGCGCCTTCCCCCTGCGTCGAATCCAGTTCGATCAGCGCGCCGTGCTTTTCGGCAATCTGCCTTGAGATGCTCAATCCCATCCCTGTCCCGTCGGGCTTTCTGGTAAAGAAGGGGTCGAATATGCGGGCCTTGTCTTCTTCCAGAACGCCGGTCCCCGAGTCCTGAATTTCGAAGATCTGCCCCTGCGCAGCATTCGAATGGGTGCTGATTCTCAGTTTTCCGCCTCCCGGCATCGACTCGATCGAATTGATGATAAGGTTCATGAGGATCTGGCAGATCTGGTTGAAGTCCATGACGATGGGGGGCATGTCCGGGGCGAGCGACACCGAGAGTTCGACGCTGGCCTTCCTCAGATACATCTTCGACATATCCACGCAGCGAACCACCGCATCGTTCAGTGCGGAGGGAAGAAACTGCGGATCGCTTGGCCGAGCAAACTGGAGCACTTGTTGAATGATGCGGTCCATGCGGCGTATCTGCTCGGAAACGTCTTCAAACATCTCCTTTTGAGCGGGTTGGAGTTCCAGTTCGCGCTGGAGCATCTGCGTGTTGAAATTTATGGTGGCGAGCGGATTTCGAATTTCATGGGCGATTCCCGCCGCAAGGGTCCCCAGCGCCTTTAGCCGCTCGGACTGCTGGAGACGCTGTTCGAGTTTTCTTGCTTCTGTAGCGTCCTTTTCATAGTAGACCACCCGCTCGAGGTCCCCGGAAGAGACGTTAAAGACCGGAAAAGCATAAAAGTGATAATAGCCGCCCCAGCGCGGGTGCGGGCCCTCGGTGCGAACGGGCTTGGCGCAGGAAAGGCACGCGCGTATGGGACATTCCTCATGAGGGTCCTCGGTTCCGTAGAGCACGGGGGGGTATTTGCGCCCTTTGAGGTTTGGCCCGTAGACTATCTCGCTCGTCCGGTTCACCCGGTAGATCCGCATTTTTCTGTCAACCAGGAAGATCGCGTGTCGTATGGCATCAAAGCTGATCTCCAGTTCCCGCTTTGCGCGCTCCACCGAGTCGAAAAGCCTTGCGTTCTGGATCGATCCCCCGAGCTGCTTTCCTATGGCTCGCAAGAGTTCGCTCTGCCCCGGCCCCAGTTTATAGGCCCCGTCATTTGTCACGTAGAGAAGCCCAACGACATCGCTTTGCGACATGAGGGGGATACAGATGATTTCCTGGACCCCCTTTTCCCTCATACGCTCGCGAAGGGCGGCAAAATAGAGTTTGGAAATCGGAAACCAGCGCACGGGGTCTTTTTCCCAATACTTCACCATCATCCGGGAGGGTATGTGGAGATAGCGGACGGTATCGAGCAGCCGCGGTGCAAATCCGTGGTGCGCGGAAAGCTCCAGGAGCCATTTTTCATCGGAGGCTTCCTGAACGAGGTAGAGGGCGCCCATTCTGAATTTGAGAGTTCCCAAAATATTGGCAAGCGCCCGTTTGAGAACATCCTGAAGGTAGGGCGAACTCGACAGGGCGGTAAAGATATCGTAGAGTATCTGAAGCTCGAGATGCCCCTCCAGATCTTCCCGGCGACTTTCTGCGGACTCGGCGTTGCCCATCGTTACCTTTCCTGCGTAAAGCGATCGCCAGCTCAAGCACCGATCAGTTCTTTTTGCTTTTTCTCTCGATTGCCTCCCGCCTGTCGCGCACAACCTGCGCAACCCGGATGGAGGCTGCATCGACCATTTTTCCGTCAAGGGCAACCGAACCCGCCCCTGCCGCCCGCGCCTGCTCGTAGGCTTCCAAAATCCTCACCGAGCGTTGGACATCTTCCTCCGAGGGAGAATAGATCTCGTTTACGATACCAATCTGATCCGGGTGAACCACCCATTTACCGTCATACCCCAGACCAGCGCTGGCAAGGCAGGAGAGCCTCAGCCCCTCCGGGTCTTTGTAATCGCCATACGGGGCATCGATGGCGGCAAGGCCGGCGGCTTTGGCCGTCATTGCCATGCGGCTAAGCGGAAAGTGAAACCGGTCGCCCGGGTAGAGACCTTCTCGTTCGCCGTGCCCGCTTATGCCCCCGCCCCGCATCGTGAGGGAAGCCGAATAGTCGGCAACACCGAACACCAGGGCCTCGATTCGCGAAGAGCTGAAGGCGATCTCTTCGACCCGCAGCATCCCGGAAGCGGTCTCGATCGAGGGTTCGAGGCCGATTCGCCTGCCAAGCCCCATCCGCAGCTCGATCTGGGTGAGAAAATAATCCACCGCCTTGACCTCTGCCCCCTCGTTTACTTTGGGAAGGACGATCGTATCGATGTGCTCCCCCGCCCCCTCGACTATATCAATTAAGTCGCGGTAGGCAAAGGGAGAGTCCATCCCGTTTATGCGGCATGACAGGACTCGGCCGCAGGGGTCTTTCCCCCTGAGAATGGAGATGGCCTGCCTGCGGGCCTCCTCCTTCTGATCGACCGGGACCGAATCTTCCAGGTCGAGCATGATCACGTCTGCCTCGAGGGTGAATGCCTTCTCGGCCATCTTCTCCCGGTTTGCGGGAACCGAGAGTATAGACCTGCGGAGCCTGCCCTTGGACTGGGCAGGCCGGGGACGAATCGTATCGTTCACGGCGACCTCCAAGAAACTGAAGCGGAAAGCGAGGAGTGGGAAGCGGGAAGCAAAATCTTTTCTTGCTTCCGAACAGGGTGCGGGGAGATGGTAAAGGGGCTGGGCCCGCCCGGTCGGCGAAGACCGGGCGGGCCTGAGACAAATCAGATTTCAAGCCACGAGTCGGAGTAGAGCGTCTGGCCCAGAATTACCTTGGCCGTCTTTGCAAACCGGCGCTCGTCTTCGGAGAGAGCTGCCATATCGATGGGTTCTCCGTCCATGACCTTGTGCACGACGGCCTGGAGGCCGGGGTGCTTTCCCCAGGCGATCTCATGGAGCTTGGTGTCGTAGGTGTCGACAATGGCCGAATACATCCCCAACCGCATGTAGATGATCAGCATGACCTGGTTGAGAATCGGACGCAGATGGTCCGGGGGGCCGTTGGACACGTTGGAAAGCCCGATAGTGCTTCTGCACCCGGGGGCAATGTCGCCGAACATCTTCATGAACTCGAGAACGCTCATGATCTGGTTTTGCTGCACGTTTACCGGCGTCTGAATCGGGTCGACGAAAATCCGTTCGGGGTTGATCCCGAATTCGCCCGTCGCCTTGAACACCAGTTCGGCACAAAGCGCTCCGCGCTCGTTTTCATCCCGGGGCATTCCTTCGGGTCCCCACAGAAGCCCCACGAAATCGGCGTCATATTTTGCCGCAAGCGGAAGCAAGGCTTCCATTCTCTCGGGGCGAACCATGATCGAATTGATGAGGGGCCGGTTCTTCTTGCAAGCCTTCAACCCTGCTTCGATAGCCTTGACATTGGACGTATCGAGTGCGAGCGGAATGCTCACAACTTCCTCGATGGCCGGAACGAGCCAGGTCATCAGCTCCTCGCCCATTTTCCCGGCAGGACCGATGTTGAGGTCAACATAGTCCATTCCTGCCTTTTCTTCTTCAATGGCAAGTTCCTGAAGCGGTTTGGCCTCTTTGGCCTTCAAAGCGGCCCCGTACTTTTTGCTCATTATGTTCAGGTTTTCACCTATCAGTTTCATTCAGTGGCCTCCCGTCTACGCCTTGAAGGATTTGAGGAATTTGGGAATCTGGCTCGCTTCTCTCGGACCGACCGAAACGGTCCAGCCCGCGCCCAGTTCTTCTTCGAGCTCGCCGCTGATACCGGCAGCATACCCGGGGATGATGACGTTCTTGTGCTTGATCTTGTCCTTGATCCCGCTCTTGTTGATGAAGGTACCCACCGATTCGCCCGAGAACTTTCCGGCGGCCCAGGCGGTCATGACCGAAAGTCCCTCGGTATCCTGAATGAGGAGCCAGGACGGAACCCTGCTCCCCTCGATCTCGCCGGAAACGATGAAGTAGGTAAGCGAGAAGTTGCAGGTCACAAGCACGGGGGAATTCTCGTCCGGGTTGTTGATCGGATAGATTCCCTGCTCGGCCGTCATCGGTCGCTGCGGGTCGGTGTAGATGTTGAGCCGTTCCAGAAGAAGCGGGAAGAGCACGTGCGGCTGCAGATCGCTCATCACGATCACCGCGCCGTATTTGGCGATGAAGGTGGCGGCCACAAGGGCCTCTTCCATCAACCCGTCGCCCATCTCGTTGGCCATGACGATGGTCGGAAATCCGAGGGCGCGCATCCTGTCTTTCAAGGCGGCACGGCGAATGACCACCTGCTCCTCGAAACACTTCTTCAGTTCGCGCGTGCCGGTGTCAAGCACCATGTCTTTTACGCCCATCGCGGAGAGCTTTTCGGTAAGAGCAATCAGGCTTTCCATCGAGCCGTCGCCTTTTACGGCAAGGGGGCACTCGGCGGCTTTGGCCAGATTTCCCAGAGCCTCTGCGTTGGCTGCGGTTGCCGCATACAGAAGCGGCTTCTTATCCTTGAACTTGTCGGCCGCCGCAGTAAGAACGTCTACCGAGTCGGAGATGAAAATCATGGCCGCGCCGACTTCGTCGGTTACCTTCTTTGCCAGGGCGCAGAACGCATCCGCATTGCCGCCGACATCCTTAATCGCAAACATCTCGGCCCGAAGCTTCAAGCCCACCCGGTCGTACTGGGCTTTTTTGAACCGCTCGATCTTGCCGGCAACCGAGGCAGCGTCCTCATTGGTTGAAACCATCACCGCGAGGCCGGGGGGGTTTACAAAAGTCTTCTCGTGTCTGAAAAGCACTGTCTCACCGCCGACTTTTACGGCGTATTCGCCCGAACCGATCGTGAGGGGGCGAATGGGAGGAGCCGATTCGGAAGCCAGTTTTTCCTTCGCCTCTTCCGACACGTAGGGGCATTTATCCAGTTCGGCCTTTCCTGCGGCAAGGTTCATTGCGAAGGCCAGGCAGGTAGGAACCCCGCATTCTCCACAGTTAGTCTTGGGCAGCAATTTGAATATTTGAATCCCGGTAAGGCCCATGAGCGTTTTCTCCTGCTAAAGGTTCGATTTCCAGTATGGAGGACCGGGCGAGGCGCGCAGCGCGCCCTCGCCCGGACAGTCGATCAACCCAGAATGCTTTCCATCGTCAAAGCGGGATGTCCCACCTGTTCCAGGTATGCGTACACCTCGTCTTCGGTGGTGCCGTTTTCCTCGGTGGCGATCAGGTCGATGAAGTTCGGAATGCCGATTTCCTCACCGCGCTTGATAAGCCTGTCTTTCAGTTCCTCTTTCAACATCTTGGGCATCCACACCACCCGCGCGAGCCCGCCGTCTCCGGCGATGAATTTGCGCTGCGTGATGTTGTACTTGCTGTGCCCCACAAACCCGGGGGTTACCAGACCGCCGCCGATGGTGCCCGCAAGGGTCGTGAACTTCATGCCGCTGGGGGTCATCCCGGCGTAGTCGCGGTTTACGGTCATGATCCCGTTGCACATCGGAAGTACCGCCGCGATACACTCGCAGCAGCCGCAGGTGGTCATCGGGTCGTAGACCAGGCTGTAGAAATTGTACTTTTCGACAGCTTGCCTCGAGGCCTTGAAGACGAAATCGTTTACGCCCTTCCAGTTTCCAAGCTTGGCATCCAGCGTCTCGCCCTTCTGGACCGGCTGGTTGGGACCTGTGGGGTTGATTTCGTTGGAGGCCTTGCAGTCGAGCCAGTTGTAAGCGCCGCAAAGACCGGTGCGCTCCGGGCTGATCACGCAGACGTGGGTCGGCGCAAAAGACTGGCACAGCGTGCACGAGTAGTAGGTCTCGCAGGCTTCGTCGGTCATGCCCTCGATGCGCTCGTCGCGAATCTTGTAGGCCGCGCGCGCGACACCGAGCATTTCGTTGACCTTCGCCTCGTCGGTGTAGATCTTCACCTGGCACTTGTCGAAAATCGCGCCGAAATCCTGGTGGTACTTGGCGTGCAGGATTCTGCCGATATCGCCCAGGGTAAAGCCCTTCTCGACTGCCTGCTTACCGATACGGTACCAGGCGATGTCGCGCTGACCGATGTGCATGATGCCCTGGGCATAGTTTACCAGGTGGTGCACCTGGCGCTCCAGGATCGGCTCATAATCTTCCTGCATCTTGCGGCCGGCAACCTCGACAACCACCGCCATGGGAAGCCTCGAACCCTGCTTTACATCCTTGATGTCCGGGCCGATGACTTCGACTTTGCCGTCTTCGACCGCGTCCATGGCGGCGATCTTTACCAGTTCGCAGCAATGGGTCTTCCCGCCCCCGCACTCGAGGTAGACGTCGTCTTTGCGTACGCGCTCGCCTTCAAATGCCGGGCCGTAGGAAAGAGGAATCGGAATCTCGGTGATGGTGACCTTGAGTCCGCGCACTTCGATCGACTTTGCGGTCATCTGATCGTAGGGAACGCTCGAAACGACGTGCTCGTAGGTGCACACGCCGTAGGGCCTGATCTCGGGGATGTCGGTATCGGCGATCGTCGGGAAGCCCCAGTTGATCGCGCCCGCCGCATTTGCCGCCCACTCGGCGTTGACTTCGCCGAAGGCGTTTACGAAGGCGAAGATGCGGTCCTTGTTGTATTTCAGGATCGCTTTGTAATCACCGGGCTTTACACCGCCGAAGGCCATGGCCGCGCGGTTGGCAAAACCCAGAGCAAATACCGCGCCGGAGATGTCGGGACCGAAGGGAACGAGTCGAGTCCCCCAGCCGATCTCAACGCCCGCCTCCACCAGCTGATTGGCAAACGAGGTGCCGTTCTGGTTGGCGCACATGAAGATATAGAGGTTCTTTTTCTGGTACTCCTCGGCGATCTGCTTGGCGATCTCCGGGGTCGGGGCCGCACCCACGATCGCTGCAAAGCCGGGGGCCGATCCGTCGACGAACTCGACGCCGCGCTTTCTCATGATCGTATCGTCGGCCGCGCCGAGCCAGACTTTTCCATTTTCAGGATCGCAATCCTCGCCAAGGGTGTAGAAGTCGGGCTCATCGACGTACCGGATCGCCTCGACCACTTCTTCGGCCAGTATTGCGGCCATACCCGAATCCAGCGTCCCCCCCAGGTAGGGAAGGTGGATGTTGTGCTCGGGCTTGATGTGCTGGGGCAGAAGCTCGCGGCACTTCTTGAGCACGGGTTCGGCATCGGCCAGTTTTTCGACCTTGGTTCCCAGGATCGAATAGATGACCGGAAGGTAATAGGCCGTATTGGGGAAAGCCAGCGGCTGGTTCGGCCCGTACTTATCCATGGCCTGCTTGAATTTGCCTTCGGCCTTGGAAACTATATTGTAAGCTCCCTGGATCGCTGCAAAAGCGACTAACCTGGACATAACATGACTCCTTTTCTCTTTTTCCCTGCAACGCAACCGGCTTCAAGCCGGAATTGATTACATCGTCATGAAACCCGCCACCGCAGCAGGCGGCGGCTCCGCAAAAGGCCTACCCTTCCGCCGTTCTGCGGTCATCCATGCTGAACAGTTTCCTTTCGCGTTGCTCGGAAATGCCGAGGGCGGCCCTCTTCTTGTCGATATGGTCAATCATCATGTAGGCCATCTCAATCGGGTCGTTGGAGAATCCCCACTTTCCGAAGCCCTTTTGTTCGAGGCCGTCAAAGAGCATGTCGTGGAACTTGGTGCCCTCAACCGTCGGGAAGGTCACGCCGAAGACGGTGTAGACGCCCGAAGCCACAAAGTACTGACCGATACAGATCGCCTTCTCGCTCATGTACTCGGGGGCGGCGCCCGCTACCGGCAGGTCGGAGATCTTGTCGCCAAGCCCGCCGATCTTTACCATCTCGGCTACGGCCATGAGGATGCGGCTGTTGTCGACGCAGGACCCAAGGCTCAAGACGGGGGGAATACCGACGGTTTCGCACACTTCCTGGAGGCCTTCGCCGGCGAGCACCGCCGCATCGGGCCTCATGAGGCCGGCCTTGGCAAGAGAGATCTGCGAACACCCGGTCTGGACAACCAGAACGTTATTCTTGATCAGTTCCTTCACCAGTTCGACATGGAGGTAATCGTGCTTTACGCGCGGATTGGTGCAGCCGACCACGCCCGCAACACCCCGGATCTTGCCGTTTATGATGTTGGCGTTAAGCGGGGTGTAGGACTCGCGGAACTCGCCGCCCAGCATGTAGTTGACATACTCGTGCGAGAAGCCGTGTACGCCCCAGTCCTTGCGCGAAGGAATGACGATCTTTGCGGTCCGGTTCGAAAACCGCTCGACGGCCATGGCGATGATCTGGTTGGGAGCGTCAAACGGAGCGTGTTCGTGGAATTCGACGTGAACCGCGCCTTCGATGTGTGCTCTGGGGTTGGTGGTGAAAAACTTCGTCCCGTAACAATCGGCGACCTTCACCAGGGACTGCATGATGCACTGGACGTCAACGCCCATCGCATCGACAGCGCCCGTCGCGATGACCGGCTCGACCGACATGAAATTACCCGCATGAGGAATGCCGTGGCGACCCAGCACTTCGGCGCCCGAACAGCACATGCCGAGCAGGTTTATGCCCTTAGCCCCGGCGGCCTTGGCCTTTTCCAGGTTTGCGGGATCATTGACTGCGACGACCATGGCTTCGAACATCAGCGGCTCGTGGCCGTGAATGATGATGTTTACCTGGTCTTCCTTCAAAAACCCCATATTGACGCCGGCAACCTTGGGCGAAGGCGTGCCGAAAAGGATGTCGGAGATTTCGGTAGCCACCATGGAGCCGCCCCAGCCGTCGGCGAGCGCCGTGCGCGAGCACTGCTTGATGATGTTGTCATATTCCTGGTCAACGCCCATATGGGAGCGGTGCATGATTTCCATGATCTCGCGCATGGCCCCGCGGGGAACGATTCCCTCTTTTCGCCATGCTTCGAGGGTCTTTGGCGGAACACGCTTTGCGAACGGGATTTCGCCATCCACCTGGGTGTAGGTGCGTTCGAGTTCGGCGTAGAGATCTTTGGCAATATCCATGACCTCACGATCGGCGGTCTCGATCCCGATGCTCTCGGCAACGCTTTTGAGCTTCTTTACATCCTGGATCTTGAAATGTTCGATCTTGCCGTTCACCACTTCGCGGAAAATGTCGAGCATTCCCATGCCGTGATCGGTGTGGGCCGAGCAGCCGGCGGCCACATTACGGGCAAAATTCCGGGCGGCTATCGTATCGATGGTCGCACCGCACACCCCAACCTTCGAGTAGGGGTCTTTTGCGTTCAGGCGGCAGGGCCCCATGAAGCAGTGTTTGCAGCAGGCGGAATCGGCGCCGATCGGGCAGGGCTTCATTTCCGCCGCGCGGGTAAAACAGTTCTCCGTGCCGTCCGCTTCCATCTTGCGCAGCATCTGGAGAGTGGACTCGCACGTGGTCACATCCCGATAATCCACCTTCTTTGCTTTCTTTTCTTCTACAATCGAAACCGGTTTTTTTTCATCAGCCATGTAGCACCTCTTTTCCCCTTCCTGGGGAGGTTCGTTTTACCGGAAACACTTGCTCGCAAATGTCGGCAAGAGTTACATCATTTTCGCTATATAGTTTCTCACCAGCTTTACGGCTTCAGGGTGGCGCAGGATCACCACATCGGCCCCGGCGATCAGAAGGTCGACAGCGGTGACCGCTTCCATCAGGATTCCGCGCTGGGAGGCGTCGCCGAGTTCCGGAGCGTCCTGGGTGCTGAGGTTCGACTCTTTGCACTTCCATGTCTCATTGGCCACATTGGCTATGATGGGCTGCTGGAGTTTGTCGTCTTCCTGCGTAAGAGCGGCCTGCTCGATGCGCTCCATAACCGAATAGGTGTACTCGAGGCCGTAGCCGAGCCCGCCCGTTGTGGGATCGATGATCAGGTTGTCCTGGTTTACACCGAGGTTTCCGAGCAGAATATTGAGCTGTTTGGCCAGGTTTACGTCGATGGGCGAGGAAGCCACAACCAGCTGCTGGTAGCCAAGAGAAGCGGCCCCGATCTGCTTATAGTCGCCCTCTTCGACCGGGGAGAGTGCAACTCTTTTCCCCGTGCAGCTTTCCGCAACCAGCCGCATCACCTCGACGTCCTTTTCGTGATTGGCCGTTCCCCACACGATTACCGGAACATCGACCGCATCGACGACCTTTTTCACCGTTGCGGCCACATCGGCTGCCGCACGGTTGTCGCCGTTGGGATCGGCACTCTTTGTCTGCACCACGATGATCTCGGCGCCGTACTCGTTTACGCACTTTTTCGCCCAGGCCGCCGAATCGGCCAACACGTCGCTAAAGGGCGCCTTGGCGGCTTCCGGCCAATCTTCGCTCGGGTCCTTATCCCAGACTTCCATCGCAATTCTCGGAGCGTTCGGGACTGCCCCCTCGAAGCCATGAAAGGCAAAAACGCCTCTTCCGCCGATCGTAACCGCTTTGCCGCCGCTACCCAGGGTTACCTCTCTGATTTTTCCAGAATACACCTGCTTTGATGGTTGAAATGTCAAGGTGAGCCTCCTTCTTGAGAGTCGATTTCATGTTAATCCGCAAGCCGATCAGGGTTCCCGAGCCTTACCTAGATCAGCGGAACACACCTCTGAAAAGGCAGTTGCCTGTTTAGAACCAAAACCTTGGGATTCTTTCATGCCGAACCGAAAGCGCTTTCCTTCGGGGTTGCCGCAAAAGCTCTAAGGGTTAACGCTCGGTTCCACCGGGTGTTATTGACTGATTCACACGAGGAAAGCCCGGTATCAAAAAACAGGGAATGAAGCGCCTAAAATGCTGGAGCCAGGAGGAAATTTTGCTTCATCCCCATCCCCTTTCCGGGCTGTGGAACCAACGCTTCATAAATAGATTACCGTAAAATGTCAACAATTTTCCTCGCGTCCCATTCTTCCGGCGCGGCGCCGATTCGGGTTTTCTCCGGGAAAAACACGCGGAATTTACTTGTTTTTATATCCCCTTTTTTCTATACAGCTGAGGTCCCGAAACATATCTCATTTCGTATTCGCTGGAACTAAAGAAATGAATCTTTTGGAAGCTGGTAAAATTTCGAAGCTCCGCATCGCCCACTCCCGATGGCTGGCCCTCCTCATCTTTTTTCTTCTCCTCATCTGCGGCAACAGGCTGGGGAACGGTCTGAAGTGGGAGATATCCAAGTTCGCCGGCCTTGGCTGCGTCATCATCGCCTCCTTCGGCAGGGTCTGGAGTTCGGTCTACATCGCCGGGCGCAAAACATCCACCCTGGTCGAATCCGGACCCTATTCGACAACACGCAACCCGCTCTACCTGTTTAGCCTCATCGGAGCAATCGGCCTCGGACTGGCTTCGGGAAGCAACCTCATTTTGGCCCTTTTGACCCTTTCCTTCGCCCTTTACTACCCCTTTGTCATTCTGGGAGAAGAAGACAGCCTGCGAAAAATCCATGGACCCGCCTTCGAAGCCTACGCCAGACGGGTGCCGAGATTTCTGCCCAAAATATCGCTCTACAGCGAACCGGAGACCTTTGCGGTAAACACCAAGCAACTGAAGTCGGCCATCCTGGACGCCAGTTATTTCCTGTGGGTGTACGGGGCGCTCGTACTCCTGGAGGGGCTCCATAACGCATCGATATTGCCGACATTATTCAGGCTTCCCTGAGACGCCGGCCAGAATCCTTTCGAACAGAGCGAGGTCTTGTTCCGACCACAGGCAGAAAACCACCGTCTCGAGGCTTGTCTGCCGGCCGGCAAGAAATTCCGAAACGGTCTGCAGCATGATGCGGGCGCACCGCTCTTTGGGAAATCCGAAAATTCCCGTACTGATCGCCGGAAATGCCATCGAGTGCACTTTTTTCTCCGAGGCACGCTCCAGACTCGAAAGGGTTGCACCTTTGAGCTTTTCATCCTCGTCTCCCTCCCCGAACACCGGGCCCACCGCGTGAATCACATACGAGGCCTTGAGGTTGCCCCCTCCGGTAACGGCCGCCTCGCCCACCCGGATCGGACCAATCCGGTTGCATTCCTCCTGGATGCTCGGCCCGCCCCGGGTACGGATCGCCCCGGCGACTCCCCCGCCCAGCTGCAGATGCGCGTTTGCCGCATTTACGATCGCTTCGACTTCCAGCTCCGTGATGTCGCCCCGAACCAATACCACTTTTTTTCCATTGATTATTTTTTCCATCTGTGCTCCTCCTGTCGTTAAAGGGTAGAGAAGTCTATCACCTTTTCGCATCGCCCCGGTTTACAAAACGGAGATTTTCCGATATAGAGGATGATTTTCGCAATATCTTCAAGGCGGCGTGATGACTTTTACGGTGCAGGATCATTATTTTCGCAAGGCAAAGAAGGAACATTACCTTGCGAGGGCGGTCTATAAGCTCGAAGAAATCCAGAAAAGGTTTCGAATACTTAAAGCTGGAGACCGCGTTCTCGATCTGGGTGCGGCCCCCGGTTCCTGGATACAGCTTGCCGCCGGGGTCGTAGGAGGCGCCGGCCGCGTTGTGGGCATCGATCTGAAACCGATCGAACATGCTTTCCCGAAATTCGTGGTGACTCTCCAGGGAGATATTTTCGACGATGATTTCGTCCAGACCGCCTTGCACGACTATGTTCCCTTTAACGTCGTGGTAAGCGATATGGCCCCGGCCACCTCCGGGATCAAGGCCGCCGACAGCGCCCGCTCAGCGCTCCTGTTCGAGCGGGCCTTCGAAGTGGCCCTGTGGGCGCTCGCCCCCGGAGGTTCGTTTCTGGCCAAGCTGTTTCAGGGATCGGATTTTCACCGGTTGCTCGCGGAGGTCAAAAAGCAATTCCGGCTGACCCGGGTCGTCAGGCCCGAAGCCACCAGAAAGCAGAGTAAGGAAATTTACATACTTGCCATGAATTTGAAAAAATCAACAGGAGGCCAATAATGTCCGGTCATTCCAAGTGGGCGACCATCAAACACAAGAAGGGGGCGGCCGACGCCAAACGGGGAAAGGTATTTACCCGGCTGATCAAGGAATTAATGGTAGCGGCCCGTATGGGCGGCGCGAACCCGGACGGAAATCCCCGTCTGCGGGCCGCGGTGCTTGCTGCAAAGGCAGAAAACATGCCCAAAGACAACATCGACAGGGCCATCAAGAAGGGCGCCGGCGAACTGGAAGGGGTAAATTACGAGGAGTTCAACTACGAAGGCTACGGCCCGGCCGGAGTCGCCGTCCTTGTCGACATCATGACCGATAACCGGAACAGGGCGGCAAGCGAAATACGCCACATCTTCAGCAGGAACAACGGAAACCTCGGCGAGGCGGGCTGCGTTGCCTGGATGTTCAATAAAAAGGGAAGCATCGTTTTCGATAAAAAGACCATGGCCGAGGAAGAACTGATGGAAATGGCGCTCGATGCCGGAGCCGAAGATGTCGCAGACCAGGGAGACCAGTTTGAAGTCATCACGGCGCCCGAAGAGTTTTTGAACGTCAAGGAAGTCTTCGACCAGAAGGGCATTGCCTACGAGCTTGCCGAAGTCACCATGGTGCCCCAGACGACGGTGAAAATCGAAGACGCAAAGACCGCCCAGCAGCTGCTAAAACTTATGGACGCCCTGGAAGACTCCGACGATGTGCAAAATGTCTATGCCAATTTTGACATCCCTGACGAGTTGATGGAATCGCTGGAATAAAGGGATGATCCGGACAATCGGGGTGGACCCTGGCTCACGCTTTACCGGATTCGCAATAGTCGAGGGGGACGGGTATCATCTGCACCACATCCACCATGGGACGGTGAGACTTCCCGCCACGCGCCCTCTGCCCGAGCGGTTGCAGATCATCTTCGAGCAGATCAGGGACGCCATCGGGACCCATGCCCCTCAATTCATGGCGGTCGAAGAGGTCTTTTTTGCCAAAAATGTGAAAAGCGCGTTGAGCCTGGGGCAGGCAAGAGGGGCGGCCATCCTGGCGGGGACCTCGCTGGGGCTCTCGATTCACGAGTATAGTGCCCTTAGCGTTAAACAGTCGGTAGCCGGCTACGGCAGAGCGCCCAAGGAGCAGGTTGCGGGGATGGTGCAGCGGCTTTTTCGCATCGACGCACGGATAGAGCCCAATGCTGCCGACGCCCTGGCGATAGCCGTCTGCCATATCAGCACCTGGTCGTCCAACAGGAGATGGAAGCTCCCGGATAAGTCATGATCGCTTCTCTGGAAGGAAAATTACGGGCCAAAAACCCCGAATACGTCATTGTCGATGTGGGCGGGGTCGGCTATCATGTTCAGGTTCCCCTGAGCACCTTCTATGAACTGCCCGATCTGGGGCAGCCCGTTATGCTCAATGTCCATACGCATGTGCGCGAGGACGCCATTCAGCTTTTCGGCTTTCGTTCGATGGCCGAAAAAGAGATGTTTCTGCTGCTGACAGCAGTAAACGGGATTGGCCCGAGGCTGGCCATAGGGATACTTTCGGGGATCAGCCCCGAGGAACTGCGCCAGGTGATCGTGCGCCAGGATCACCTGCGACTGAAAAACGTCCCCGGGGTCGGGAAAAAAATCGCCGAAAGGGTCGTTTTGGAGCTCCGGGACAAGGTGCAGGGAAAAAGCCGGGAGAAAGCAGCCCCCGCACAACCCTTCGCAGATGGAGCCGATTCCCTCCCGGATGCCTTCTCGGCGCTCGTAAACCTCGGCTACCGCCCGGCCGAAGCGGAAAAAGCGTTGCAGCGGGCAAAG
>JAKAJS010000101.1 GCA_021813685.1 Deltaproteobacteria bacterium
CGCTCGACCCCGGTATAGGATACAAGGTAGTCGCAACCGTTATCGAATCGAAGGGACACTGCAGTGCCGGCCACAAGGTGGGCGATACGCTGGAGATCAGCTGTCACAACCCTGGCGGGCTGTGCGGATTTTTCTATCACGACCTCTTCCCCACCCTCCAGACCTTCCAGTTTGGCGGAAACCTTCCGTGGTGGAGCGAAGACTCCATCGAGGTGGGGTGTCCGGACTCGAAAAATCTTGTGACCCTGAAGTTGAAACGGTGGAAGAGAAACTGAGGTACGGAAGCGGGAAGCGGGAAGCGGGAAGCGGGAAGCGGGAAGCGGGAAGCGGGAAGCAGGAAGCGGGAAGCAGGAAGCGGGAAGCGGGAAGCAGGAAGCAGGAAGCAGGAAGCAGGAAGCGGGAAGCAGGAAGCAGGAAGCGGGAAGCGGGAAGCGGGAAGCGGAAAGCAGGAAGCGGGAAGCAGGAAGCGGGAAGCGGGAAGCGGGAAGCAGGAAGCGGGAAGCGGAAAGCAGGGAGCAGGAAGGAAAAAGGCGTTTATGTCGATTTTTCTTTTGATCCGGCACGGAAACAATCCGGCTATTGGCGGCAGGCGAATTCCCGGAAGGATGCCGGGCATTCACTTAAACGAGGAAGGAAAAGCTCAGGCCGAACACCTTGTCGAGCGGCTCGCCGGGGTTCGGATCGATGCCGTTTATTCGAGCCCCATGGAGCGAACTCTTGAGACCGCCGCACCTCTTGCCCGCCGGTTGGGATTGCCGATCGAAACAAGCGAGGAGTTCACCGAAGTCGATGTGGGCGACTGGAGCGGAATGGATTTAGACCAGTTGACCCGGGAACCGCTCTGGCGGGCGTATACTCTCTTTCGGTCCGGAACGAGGCCGCCCGGCGGAGAGCTCATGATCGAAGTGCAAAAGCGAATGGTCAGCGGGCTCGACGGGCTTCGGCGAAAACACCCGGAGCAAACGGTGGCCGTCTTCAGCCACGCCGATCCCATAAAGGCGGCCCTGGCCTATTACGCGGCCATTCCGGCCGACTCTATGACACGGCTCGAAATCGGCCTGGCTTCGATCAGTACGGTTTCGATAAGCGACCACGGCGTCAAGATCCTGGGCATCAATTGCACGGGCAACGCGGTGTAGATGCAGGGGACTGGCTGTAAGAGCCTGATAAAAGGTAGAGTTCCATTCCAAACATGTCCGAGATTTTGTCAGGGGAATCGTTAGCGATCTTACCTCCACACAATCGAGCGACTGCCTATGAAACTTTCCACCGGTGAATGGCTTTCCAGGCTGGGCGTCAATAAAGACCATACAAAACGAATCGTCGAGATGATCCGGCCGCACTGGAAAAAGCTGCTGCTGTCGGTTCTGTGCATGATGGGAGTGGGGTGGACGGTGGCGGGGACCGCCTATCTGATCCGGCCGGTCCTCGACAAGATCTTTGTCAACAAAGACGAAGCGATGCTAAAAATTCTGCCCCTTGCCGTCCTGGTGCTCGTGACCGTCAAGGGATTTTGTCTTTGGGCCAACGCCTATCTCACCTCCTTTGTCGGCGAATCGGTTGTGGCAGAGCTACGCCGGAGGCTCCACGACCACATACAGATGCTTCCCCTTTCTTTTTTCGACAACAACAAGACCGGCGACCTCATGTCCCGGATGCTAAACGACGTCGATTTTCTCCAGAACACGGCGACCAACACCCTCACCGGGCTTGTCAAGGACGGTTTCAGCGCCATAGGGCTTCTCTGGGTGGTTTTCTACCAGAACTGGAGATTTGCCCTCATTGCCCTGGTCCTTATGCCCGTCGGGTTCTATCCTCTTTTCAAGATAACGCGGGTCATACGAAATCTTGCCAAGAAGGCCTTTGCCTACATGGCCGAGATAACCGTTCGCCTCCACGAATCGCTCGGAAGCGTTCGGATCGTGAAGGCCTTCGGGATGGAAGACTACGAAAAAAGGCGTTTCAAGGAAGTAAACGACCTCAACCTCAAGTTTGCGATCAAGATGACTGCCATCACGTCACTTTCCTCGCCCATCATGGAGTTTCTGGGCGGTCTGGTGATCGTTTTCACCGTGTGGTACGGCGGGTGGAGCGTCATCCACGGAAAAACCACGCCGGGGGCCTTTTTTTCATTCATAGCCGCCCTGCTCATGCTCTACGAGCCGGTAAAGCGGATCAACAAGACCATCGGGCTGCTTCCCGTGGGCTTGATGGCTGCCGTGCGTGTTTTCGACATAATGGACCTGCCTGGGGAGGCCCACGACCAGGAAGGTGCTGTGGAGGTGTGGTGCGTTAAGCAGGCAATCGAGTTTCGAAACGTATCCTTTTCCTACGGCGGCCACCCGGTGCTGAGCAACATAGACATCACCGCGCGGGCAGGGGAAGTGATTGCTCTGGTCGGCATGAGCGGGGCGGGAAAGACGACGCTCGTAAACCTGCTCCCCCGTTTCTACGATGTGAGCGAAGGGGCGATCCTGATTGACGGTATCGACATCCGGGAGATCAAGTTGTCCTCCCTGCGTTCCCTGATCGGCATGGTGACCCAGCAGTCCATCCTGTTTAACGACACCATCCGCAACAATATCGCCTATGGGGACATCACCAAGGGCGAAGAGGAAATAGTCGCCGCCGCCCGAGCCGCCAACGCCTATGAGTTCGTGATGAAACTGCCCCGGGGCTTCGACACCTCTATCGGCGACCAGGGAGTGCGGCTCTCCGGGGGGGAAAGGCAGCGGCTGTGTATCGCGAGGGCGCTTTTGAAAAACGCCCCGATCCTCATCCTGGACGAAGCCACCTCCTCGTTGGACAGCGCATCGGAAAACGAAGTCCAAAGCGCCCTCGATAACCTCATGGTCGGAAGAACCACCTTTGTCATCGCCCACCGCCTTTCCACCATACGCAATGCCGACCGGATATTTGCGCTCACCGACGGCAGGATCCTCGAAGAGGGGCGCCACGAGGAGCTTTTGAGCAAGGGCGGCGAATACAGCCGTCTCTACGAACTGCAGTTCTCGCAGCTCTATTCGGGCGTGTCGGGCCAGGCGAACATGGCGGCTAAAGCGGTTTAGACGCTTTCGCATCAACTCATGGTGCCCGGGGAAACGATTCGCTTTGTGCCTACGTACCCTTCGCAGGGCTGAGCTGCTTCGGTCAATGATCAAGCAGGGGGGGAGAACGATCGTGGGGCCTCTTCTTAAACGCGATGATCCTCTTTTTCCCAAGCCTGGAAGTTGTTTCTCCACATGCTGCAATGGTAGCAAAGGTCGAAGGGATATTTCTCAGCCCAGGCGGAAAAACCGTCCAGGCCTTCGGTAAGATTAAATAGTGTCCATCCGGAAACCTCTATTTTGCTGAATTATTTAGCAAAATAGCAATTTTAAGATTGCGTTTTCATCGCTTTTCTGGCATTCTGTTTTGGCTATCTTTTTGATTTATATGGTAAAAA
>JAKAJS010000036.1 GCA_021813685.1 Deltaproteobacteria bacterium
TCGATCATCAAAATGGGTCAATTTCTACCGTGTGTTGAACCCCCACTAGAATTTTACCGGCTCTATCGAGGAAAAAAACGGTAATTCTGGATGGACACTACTTAAATGAAATTAGCAACATCGTGGATGAATTGCGTAAGCAAGAAGAAACGGTGAACGATGACGTTCTGGCTCACATCTCCCTATTGCCTTACAAACATGTATTGCCTAATGGCACCTATTTTGTGGAGGGAGAGGGAATTGATGATGAGCAAGCCGGCGAATTTTTTGACAGGTGAATTTCACACGGAAACTTACGGTTTGAGATGGAATTGCGGGGGCGAAACCGTAAGTTTCTGTTAAAATGCCACCGTTGGACTATACCCTATTTTCATCGAGCGGCCTCAAATGTGGATATGGTTAACAAACGCGTTCGCTGGGAAGAACGAATTGACTAAGATTGATTAACCAGAATATCGGCCCGGTTTGAAGGCCAAAATGGGGTTTTTGAGGGTGGGGCGAAAATGGTAACGCAAACGGTAATCTTTCTTAACCCCGCATACGGAGTTTCGAGTTCTGCTGAATAGATTTATGAGATTGACCGCAGAAAATCACCAAATGCAAAAGGTGGGGTACGAAAGAAAAGGGTCCTCACCTCGCCTGGATTGTTGCGGATAGATCGACCGTTTCACCACATTCAAGCCGGAACGCAGTGCCGAAAACATAGGTGACCACCGGCATGCCCGCTAACTGCAGAGGCGCTCTACAACCCGTAAGCTTGGTTAAGGGGGTGCTCAGGAACTAAGCCCTCGCAGTCCAAGCGATTCGCTCGAAACGTGCCAAGGCATCGAAGTAAAAAAGCTTTATCTGTCCTACAGCTTCGAGGTAACCACCATCTCTTCTTTTATGTCGGCGACGGTTGGGCACCCCATCATCATGAGGCACGTCGCAAACTCGTCGCGAAGCATCGTAATGGTTTTGACGACACCGGCTTCGCCATAGGCGGCCAGCCCGTGTAGCACAGGCCGGCCGATGCCGACGCCATCTGCGCCGAGTGCAATGCATTTGAAGATGTCGGTGCCACGGCGGATGCCGCCGTCGACAAATACGGTGATCCGTCGCTCAAGGCCGGCCGCGCCCAACGCGGCCATCACTTCTATAAGCACTTCGGCACCGCTTCGCGCATAGTCGAGCTGCCGCCCCCCGTGGTTCGACACCACAATGGCCTTCGCTCCTCGTTTGGTTGCGAGCATGGCATCCTTTCCCGATTGTATGCCTTTGAGGCAGACGGGAAGCTTTGTGATACCCGCAATCCATTCGAGGTCTGCCCACGAGAGCGAGGGATCGATAAAGGAAGAGAGGGCCGTGGACGTTCCCCGGGAGGTATCAACTTGCGTATCCCCTTCCTGTACAGAGCTTTTCTGTGGCGCCTTGAAACGCATGTCCCGTTCGCGTCGACCGAGCTGGGGTGCGTCAACGGTAACAAACACCGCTTTGCAGCCACCTGTCTCGGCCCTTTGCAAGAGGTCCTTTGTGATAGCGCAATCTTTGTTGACGTAGAGCTGAAACCACTGCGTCTGGCCGGGTGCACGGGCCGATGTCATCTCTTCAAGCGAACACGAGGAGAGCGTCGGGCACATATACGGTACATTTACTTTGGCGCATGCCCGTGTGATAGCGACTTCTCCTTCCGGGTCGGCGAGTTTTGCAAGCGCGGTGGCTGTCACATAGAGGGGAAAAGAGCTCGGAACACTGAGGAGTTCGGCGGAGGTGTCGACTTTCGAGACATCCACGAGCACGCGAGGCCGCAGCCACAACCTGCCAAGCGCGGCCTCGTTCTCGCGAAGGGTCACCTCATCGTCCGCCGCGGAGGCGTAGTACGCCCATCCGGCTGGGTCCATGACCGATTCCGCGGCCTGCGCCATATCTCGCGTGTTGAGGATGTGTGAAATCGGCGCAGTCTTTGCGCGCCGCGCCGAAAGGCCGCTTTCGGTCGCGCGATTTTTTGCCGCTTGGCGCTCCTGTTTCCATTCCTCATCTTCCTGATCTATGAGGCCGACAAGACTCTTCTCCACAATCGCGAGCATATCGAGGTTGTGCTGGGCGAAAAACGCAGCAGTTGCGTCCCGGCCGAGGTAAGGTTCGAGCACCTCGAGCCTGCCGGGATGGGGAAAAGTACTGATGTCGTAAACGTTCTCGTTGATAATGATCCAGGCATCGCCAGGACGATTGTGACGGGCAACAGTTTTAAAGGGGATCGGACATAGGCGACCTCCGAAAAGGCTCTACGGGCTTCGATTCGTGACAAAATACAGCCGCAACCGCCTCCGTCAATCGTGTGTCAATTTCCCCACACTATATTCTGTCTCACCGATTCTGTGATCTATCGGATTTGCCCCGATTGCGGGTGCTCACGATAGCGTATTCCTCCCCTATCGTCATTTGCCGGCTGCCCCTAAATCACGATCCGCTTTTCGTCGCGGTTTACCGACAGTTGAAAAACATCCGGTCGGGCGTAATGGCCGGCTACATCGAGCTCCCACTTGGGGCCGGGACCGGCGCGCAAATCGAGTTCGGCGGTCAGAAGACCTTCCTGCCGGTGCAGCGGGCCGGCTATAAGGCTGCCGGAAGAACCGACGATCACGCTGTCCCCGCCATTGATCCAGCCCTCATCCTGCGCCGCAGAAAAAAGCTCCCTGAATTCAAACCTGTCCGGAATCTGCTCGCGATGCAGCGGCATGCCGGCTGATATCAAATAAAGGCCCCCCTCCCGGGCGATGTGGCGCATGCTCGAAAGCCAAGGTTCGCCCCTATCCCAGGTGAGGGCGCAGAAGATCTGCGGCCCCTGCGCGAACATCGCATAGCGCGCCAGGGGCATGTAGTTTTCCCAGCAGATCAGGGCGCAGAGGCGACCGAAGGGCATGTCGACCGCCTGCAGGGTACTCCAGTCGCCCATGGCCCAGATGAGCCTTTCTCCTCCGGTCGGCACCAGTTTGCGCCGGCGACTGAGCAGCAACCCTTTTTCGTCAATGAAAAGCACCGAGTTGAACATCAAGGTGCGACTGGCCTCGTCGTTGGGTTCGCTTACGCCCATGACAACGTTGATTTTGTTTTGGCGGGCCGCCCGGCACAGGTCGTCCACCTCAGAACCGCCCAAACCGACCGAGTTCATGAGATATTCGACACACAATGCCTGCAACTGGCGATCTTCACCGGCGGCCAGCTTCCATACCCAGCAGGGATAGCCTGGAATGAACGCCTCGGGAAATACGATCAGCTTCGAGCCTGCCCGAGCCGCCTCGGCCATGATGTCACCGGCTTTGCGGATGGTGGACTTGCGATCGAGGAAAACCGGGGCGAACTGGGCCGCGCTGACTTGCACCTTGCCCTTCATACGCTCTCCGCACTTGTGGGTTTGCTTGGCAATACGAGATGTCCCATGGATAACTTGCCATC
>JAKAJS010000239.1 GCA_021813685.1 Deltaproteobacteria bacterium
ATGGCGAGGCTGGTTTGCGGCGCCAATGCGGCGTGCGATCCCACCCTCACCTATCCGGCGGTCGCACTGGCCGTGGGAAAGGCCCTGGAGAGGGCAAAGCTCTCGATCGAGGAGCTCGGCCTGATCGAAATCCAGGAAGCCTTCGCGGCCCAGGTGCTGGCCGATGCGAAGCTGATGGGGCTAACGGCGAGCGAGTGCGAACGTAAAGTCAATGTGAACGGCTCCGGGATATCTCTGGGTCACCCAATAGGCGCGACCGGCGCCATGCGGATGGTCACGCTCGTACATGAAATGGAGCGCCGCGGTACGTCCTACGGCCTGGAAACCATCTGCGGAGGCGGCGGGCAGGGTGTTGCGGTCATTTTGGAAGGGACCCGCCAGTCATAAAGATGCAGGAGCGGAACATGGATTTTCTTCTCACCGAAGAGCAACGGATAGTGCAGGATCAGGCGCGACGGTTCGCCGAAATGGAAATTCGACCCATAATGGAAGAAGATGAGAAACATCACCGTTTCCGCCCCGAAATCGTCAAAAAGATGGGAGAACTCGGTTTTTTCGGCTGCTGCCTGCCGGAGGAATACGGGGGCAACGGAATGGGCTATATGGAATCGGTCCTGATCACCGAACAGCTTGCCAGGGTCTCGCCCTCCTGGCGGCTTCCGCCCAATCTCCAGAATATCGGGCCGGCGGTGACCGTCGATAAATTCGGGACGGCGGAACAAAAGGAAAAATATATCCCCGGATGGGTTTGCGGCGAAAACATCGGCTTTTTTGCCATCTCGGAGCCCAACACGGGCTCCGATGTTGCGAGCATTGCCGTTACGGCTCGCGATGCCGGCGACCACTGGGTCCTGAACGGCCAGAAGATGTGGATCAGTAATGCCCCGGTGGGCGACTGCGGGCTCGTCTACGCCTGCACCGACAAAAGCAAAAGGCACCGGGGAATCAGCTGCTTTATCGTTGACCTCAAAAACACCGCCGGCATCACGACAAGGCCCATTGAAACCAAACTCGGACTTCACTGCTCGCCGACCGGTGAAATCATTTTCGAAGACGCGAAAGTTCCGAAGGAGTCGATGCTTGGAAAGCCTGGGGATGGATTTACCATCTGCATGTGGATGCTTGGAAACACCCGGATCAGTTGCGCCGCCGGGGCGTTGGGCGCTGGGGGGGCATGCGTCGAGCTTGCCATCCGGTACGCCAACGAAAGGCGCCAGTTCGGACAACCCGTTTCGGAATTTCAACTGGTCAAGGCGCAGATTGCGGAAATGGTGGCAGAACATCGCGCGGCCCAACTCCTCGTCTACAATGCCGCGTTCCTCAAAGACAAAGGATTACCGAACCAGCTCCAGACCTCCATCGCCAAATACTTCGCCTCCGAGTCTGCAGTAAAAGCCGCCAATGAATCGATGAAAATCTTCGGTTCCTACGGATTTTCGACCGAATACCCCATCGAACGCTTCTACCGCGACGTGAAATCCTTCCAGATGGTGGAGGGAACAACCAATATCCAGAAGATGATCATTGGCGGAATAGCCTGCGGACACGCACAAAACAGGTGAAATAGTTGAAGAGGAAAACGCTATGCCGCTGAAAACCGCAGGACAATATGAAGAGGGCCTCCGGCGGCTGAAACTCAAAGTCTACTTATTGGGCGAGCGCATCGATAATCCCGTCGATCACCCGATCATCAGGCCTTCCATGAATTCAGTCAAAATGACCTATGCCCTCGCCCGGGACCCGCTCCACAAAGATATCATGAAGCAAGTCCAGAAAACTTCGAATAAGTCCCATGCCGCTATCCCCCAATGAAAGGGGAAAAAAGAAGTGGAGTACCCCGCTTCCCTTTCTGATCAGCGACCCCAAAGCGGCCCAACCGAAATTCGGCACGGTTTGGTATCGAGTTTCCGAAGGGCATCTCCTCCGACAGTTTTTAATCCAAGCTATCGAAAAGTTCTGAAGTCTTTAGCACCTGATGCCGAATATTGAAATATACTTTAAACACAATTTTTCGCTTTCCCGATTTGCCTGTGTACTGGGGGGGGGGCACAGTTTGGAAAAATGTACGAGAAAGGGCAGAAAATGAGATGGGGTCTTGCCTGTCGCAATGGGCGCGAAGCGATGCTTGGCCGAAGCTGGTTTAAGGTCATCCAGGTTGTTTTTTTAACAGGTTTCATTATTTTCGCCACCCAGGAAGCTTCACAGGCGGCAGTCGGCCAGTGGTCACAGATCGGACCGAGCGGCGGCACCGTCTATAGTATTGCAATCGATCCTTCAAACACGAGCATTATCTATGCGGGAACGAGAGGGGGAGTATACAAAAGCACTAACGGCGGGCACACCTGGAGCAACGTCAGCAGGGGCATCAACAGCCCGAGCGGGATTTTTGGCATCGCCATAGACCCTAACAATACCAACGTGCTCTACGCAACCGGCAACGATGTCTTTAAGAGCACAGATGGCGGCGCTTCCTGGGCGGTCGCCGGCACCGACAAAGCTGGGGACCAGTTTTATTCTGTTGTTGTCGATCCCGCAAATTCAAACATTATCTATGTCGGAAGCATGGACGGTCCCATTAAGAGCACGACTGCCGGAGAAGGGAGCTGGATCAGTATGCTCAATAATTTGCAATCCGTCATGACCAATTTTTATGCTATCCAGTTTCGTGCTGTCGCCATAGATCCGACCGATGACAATATCATCTATACCGATAACAGCGGCTCCATAGGCAGCGGCGTCTACAGGAGCCCCGATGCAGGCGTCACATGGAGTGCATCAAGCACTGATCTGACGAATCTAAGCGGACTAACCATAAATGCGCTTCTTATAAATCCTGATACCCACACGACCCTGTACGCCGCAACTTCAGCCGGAATTTTCGTAAGCACGAACTCCGGAGGCAACTGGACCCCGCTCAACACTGGCCTGACGAATCTAAGCGTTAACTCGATTGCGATGGATCCCTCCGATCACAGCGTACTTTATGTGGGAACGAACGGAGGCGGCATATTCAAGAGCACGAATGCCGGCGCCGAGTGGTCCGCTCTCAGCAATGCTCCGAATAGCTCGACAACGTATGGCATGACAATGGTTCCCGGAAGTCCCGGCATGATCTATGCCGGAACCAATAACGGAGGCGTCATCGAGAGCACGGACGGGGGCAACACCTGGAGTTCTTTGAATACGGGCCTCGACGCCTGGATTATCGACTCTATTGCGGTTGACAAAACCGCCCCCAACACGGCCTATGCAGGAGCGGAGTACGGGGGCCTTTTAAAAACCACAAACGGAGGGGCCACCTGGTCCAGTGTCGATTCCACTTTGGGAGCAGGCTCAGAATTTATCGGCTCCATTGCAATCGACCCAACCAATGATTCAACCATCTATGCGGGCATATCTTCAAACATATCACAAAACCCGCAAGGAGTATA
>JAKAJS010000144.1 GCA_021813685.1 Deltaproteobacteria bacterium
CCCACCGCCCGGCTCGCTCGATCGCTCTTTCGGTCGTAACTGCGGTCGGAGTCACCTGGCTCGGGCTCGTCGTGACATTTGCCGGGACCATCCGCCATCTTCCGGCGGGCTTCTCTATTTCGACGCTTGCAACGTTGACATACTGCGCTTCTCTTATTCTGCGAAAGCGTTTTCGCTCGACGCGGGCCCTGAAACACCCTCCCGGGTAGAGCGCCCCGGTGAGGTCAACTACAAGAAGGCCGACATGATGAAAAATGAATCCCGCACACCTCCAGAGTCGTCTTCCCAGACTTGTGCCCACTGCAGCGATTCCACGCTCGACACGGTTCGCCGCATCGAGAATGCCTTTTTCGATCTTAGTCGCCCCAACACAGCGCCGCGGCGCATGCTGGTGGAAAAGCTCGCCGAACTCGCAAAGACAGGGGAGGCCTTTTCGCCCGACGACCTGTGGCAGAGACTGCGCGCCGTTTACGGGAAGATCGGGCGCGCGACCGTGTACCGTTCGATCGAGCAACTCGTCGAAAACAAGGTGCTCGATCGTGTCGAACTCTGCGACGGCTCCCACAGGTACCGCGTGTGCGGCGGCTCCCACCATCACCATCTCGTTTGCACCTCCTGCCATCGCGTCGAGGACTTCCAGGACTGCCTCTCGGAGCAAAAATTCGAAGAAATCGGAAGACGCCACGACTTTTCCGTTGAAGATCACAGGCTGACCGTGTATGGAACCTGCCGACGCTGCCGACGGACGGCGGATCGCCGCTGACGGGCGGCGTGTCGCCGCGGACGGGTTTGCCGAGCCGAAGCGCCGCTGCCTTTGGCGGCGGCGGGGCCATAACGATAGGTGGTGGCGATTCGCGGATTGCAGACCTAAAAAAGAAGAACATGGAAAAGAGGAACAGGAAATGAAAAAATGGATTTTCGCAGTCTTTCTTTCGGCTCTCTTCTTTTTATCTTTCTTACCGCTCTGTACGCGGGCTGATTCGTTTTACAGCAACGGGCAGATTGAAAACACCAGCGGGACCTTGAGCAATATTCTTTTTTTCCGCCATTTCAACATTACCCGGGACGGCCGTATCACCGGCTACATAGAAAACAAATCCGGCCGGGAAGTCCGGGGCCTGGTGCTCGATGCCTACACGATGGACCCGGACGAAACCAGGGTCTTCTGGCATACGACTCTTGATATCGGCAATCTTCCTCCCGGGGGCAGGTACGCTGTGAACAAACCCTACAGCCCCCCTCCCTTCGATCCGAACAAGGTATTGTTCCGGTTCAAAATCCACGGGAGCGACGAGTATCACGTCCCGGAAATAAACAACTGATACGGACCACGTGCAAGCGACGCAGTCCCCGCTCGCTGCGACTCGCCGCCGGGAGGCCTTCAATGCGTTCGGAAAGACTCGAAGTGATCCGGCAGGGCGATAGCTCCGGAAATGGTATGATCGTTCGCGCCATACTTTGCTCCGGGCGAGCCCTCTACGGTTTTGCCACCGAAAATTTCTACGGCGGTGACTGGGACCTTGGCCCGACCTGGAATTATCTGGTCTGTGGGGACAAGCCCTTTCTGGTCGATGCGGGAAGAAGAGGCACGGGTCTCCATCTTTTGGAGATGATCGCATCGGTTGGTTTCGACCCGCGGGAGATAGAGACGATAGTAGTCTCCCACGGTCACGAGGACCATGACGGAGGGATCTTCGAAGTAGTCGGCAAAACCGGGGCCCGTGTCACCGCCCATGAGGCGTACGGCTGCCTCATGCGGCCGCTCCCCGGCGCCGCCCCTTCCAGAGAAAAAGCCCGATTCCCCGTTTCCTGCTGGTGCTGTCCGATGCCGATCTCTTTTTCCATGCGCAACTGCCTCGACTATCACGCAGAGCGGGCGAAGCTTACTATTTCGGATCTTGAGATGAATGGCGGGGCGGGGATTGAAGTGCTCCATACGCCCGGGCACAGCCCCGATGCGGTGGCGCTTCTCATTGACGGCGAGGCCCTGCTGCCCGGGGACACGATCCTTCCCGGTATTACGCCTCACCCTTCGCAGGAGCGCTTTTTCGACATCGTGCGTCCCGCGCTGCCGAAAAAATGGCGGGAGGCACAGGAGCTTTTCGGCTTACGGGCCTATCTCCGTTCGCTCGCAAAGATAGAGCAAATGGCCGGAGCTTTCGGGGACGTACTGGTGCTGCCCTCCCATCGGCTCTACTATCGGGACGGGTTTAACCATATAGGTCTTAAGGAGAGGATCGAAGAACTCCTGCAGCATCACTTCGACCGGTGCAGCGATTTTCTGCGCATCCTGAACACCGGTCCCCAGTCGCTCCAAGAGGTGGCCAGGCAGCATTTCCGGCCCGAGCTGCTGAAGGGCCACGGAATCCACCTCGCATCGGATGAAGTGGCGAGCCACTGCGAACTCATGGCGGCAAGCGGAGATGTGGTCTTTTTGGAAGGCGGGAAATTGATCGCGACCGGAACGAAAAATTTTTCCTCGTTCTTTGGCCCCAGATGAGCCGCGTAGCGGCGTGGGGGGGCGGGGGCAACAGCCCCCGCGTTTTTAAAGCCCCCTCAGTTTGATACCACCTTGAATACTACCAGTCGAATTCGCCTTTAAGGAATCGGTCGATATCGGCTGCGGCGCGCTTGCCCGCACCCATGGCGCTAATGACCGTTGCAGCGCCCGTTACGACGTCTCCTCCGGCCCAGATGCCCCGGCTGGTCGTACGCCCGGTTTCCTTGTCGGCAACGACCGTTCCGTACTTGGTGCGCTCGAGTCCCTCGGCATTGTTGAAAACCAGCGGGTTGGGGCTCGTGCCCAGGGCAAAGATCACCTGGTCCACTTCCATTTCGAATTCGGAGCCCTGGATGGGAACCGGGCTCCTGCGGCCCGACTGGTCGGGTTCCCCCAGTTCCATGCGGACGCAGCGCATCGCGCGCACCACATTTTTATCATCACCCAGGATCTCGATCGGGTTGGTCAAAAAGTCGAAAATGACCCCCTCTTCCTTGGCGTGGTGGACTTCTTCGAGTCTTGCGGGCACTTCCGCCGAGGAGCGGCGATAGACTATGTGGACTTCGCCCTTGGGCTCCGGCTGGCCGCAGTTATGCGCGGCCTCGAGCGACTGAAGCCGAACGGCGGAGCGCGCCGAATCCATCGCGACGTTGCCCGCGCCGATCACCGCAACTCTTTTGCCCACCTTGACCGGCGTGTCGAAGTTGGGGAACTTGTAGCCTTTCATGAGGTTTACGCGAGTCAGGAATTCATTGGCGGACATGACCCCGTTGAGATTTATCCCCGGAATGCGCATGAACATGGGAAGTCCTGCCCCGGTGCCCATGAAAATGGCATCGTATTCGGCCTGCAGTTCATCGATGGTAAGGGTGCGGCCGATGACGTAATCGGTGAGGATGCGAATGCCGAGGTCTTTTGCCGCCGTTTCGATTTCGGCCCGAATGACCGCTTCCTTGGGGAGCCGGAATTCGGGGATGCCGTAGACCAGAACGCCGCCCGGAGTGTGGAGCGATTCGTAGATGGTGACCTCATGGCCCATGCGGCCAAGATCCACCGCGCAGGTAAGACCCGCGGGCCCCGAGCCGATCACCGCCACCTTTTTCCCCGTTGCAGGCCCTCGGGTAAGCGTCAGTGTCTTGTTGGCAAGCTCGTAGTCGCCAACGAAGCGCTCGATCCGGCCGATCGCCACCGGTTCGCCCTTTTTGCCCAGAATGCAGCGCGACTCGCACTGCACTTCCTGGGGGCAGACCCTGCCGCAGATCGCCGGCAGGTTGTTCTTGTTCTTCATGATTCTGACCGCTTCGGCCATATCCCCGTCGCGTACGGCTCGTATGAACTCGGGGATCGTCACCTCGACCGGACAGCCTTCCATGCAGTGGGGTTCTTTGCACTGAATGCAGCGTTCGGCTTCCAGCTTTGCAAGCTCCAAAGTGTAGCCCAGGGCCACTTCCTCAAAATTTTTCACCCTCTCTTCAGGCGCCTGCTGCGGCATCTCCTGGCGGGCTATCTTCATTCGTTCCTTTTGGGTCAATTGTGCCATTTATCTGACTCCCTCCGCGACTGCACGATCGAGATTACATTGGTGATCCTTGAAACGCTGGGTTGCCGCCTGTTCTTCCGAGCGGTAGAAAGCCAGACGCGACAAAAGATTGTTCCAGTCCACCTTGTGGGCGTCGAACTCGGGGCCGTCCACGCACACGAACTTGGCGCCGTCTTCCATAACGACCCGGCACCCCCCGCACATCCCGGTCCCGTCAACCATGATGGTGTTGAGGCTGACGATCGTCGGCACATTGTACGGCTTGGTCGTTCCGGCCACAAACTTCATCATGATGGCCGGTCCGATGGCCCATATCTTTTTGATCCGCCCCGGGCGGGAGTCGAGGATTTCCTTGAGAGGCACGGTCACCAGGTCTTTTCGGCCGTGCGATCCGTCGTCGGTCGTGACGATCAGTTCGTCGGAGACCGCGCGCATCTTGTCTTCCCAAAGTAAAAGGTCCTTCGTCCTTGCGCCGATGATGGAGATGACGTGGTTTCCGGCCTCTTTCAGCTCCCGTGCGATCGGGTAGACCGGAGCGATCCCCACGCCGCCGCCGACGCAGATGACCTCGCCGTAATTTTCTATCTCGGTCGGATGGCCCAGCGGGCCGACGATATGTTTGAAGGAGTCTCCCACATTCATGGTCCCCATCTCTATCGTCGATTTGCCCACTTCCTGGAAGATGAGGGTGATCGTACCGGCCGCCCTGTCATAGTCGGCGATGGTGAGCGGAACCCGTTCCCCCTGCTCATGCATGAGCACAATGATAAACTGCCCCGCCCTGGCTTTCAGGGCCACCTGCGGCGCCTCGACCACCATCAGCTTCGTCACGTCGCTCAAAACCTGCTTCTCGAGAATTTTGTACATTACCGGTTTCCTTTTGATAAAGGGATCGCTGGGCGCCCGCGGAGCGATGACATTCAACTGTGAGGCAGACAGAGTCGATTCATGCGGGCGAGTCGAGCAGACAAATGGCCCCGTTTGCGGACCCAAGATCGCGCCAACCGCATGGAGCGGCCGTTTTGCACTGGGGACATGTCAGAATTTAACAACCCATTATATCAGAAAATCATTTCCCCGCCCAATCCAATTTTACTCCAAATCCCGGAAAACTTTCCGTCCGCTCGCGCCCGGATCTGTAAAATATTTCTGGCGGCCCGCGAGTAAAAAGAGTTATACTCTTGCGGGATTGTTCCACATTAGAGACTTCTGGTTGTTTCTCCGGTCATTGAAATCAATTTTCCCAACCACGCATCGGTTCTGATTGCAGTGGATCGAAAGAGGGCTGAATATCGATGGAAAAAAAGTCCCCGGCTCCCGTAAAGTTCTCGCCAGGCGAGGTGCTGCCCACCTGTTCGGCCGCTTGTCCGGTTCACACCGACACCCGGGAATATGTGCAGCGTTTGAGCCGGGGCGACTACGAAGGCGCGCTTGACATCCTGCTCGAAGTAAATCCTTTCCCTTCCGTATGCGGTCGTATCTGTCACCATCCGTGCGAGTCCCAATGTCGCAGAATGGCGATCGACGAGGCGGTGAGCCTGCGGATGCTCAAGCGCTTTATCGTTGAGAACACAAGAGAATACCGCATCACCCGCCGCAAGAAGGCGGAGAGAAAAAGCGAAAAGAGCGCGGCCGTTATCGGCTCGGGTCCTTCGGGGCTTACCGCCGCAATGGACCTGGCGCTTCGCGGCTTCCGGGTGAAGGTCTATGAAAAGGACACCCGGCTCGGGGGGATGCTCGCGCATGCCATCCCGCGCTACCGGCTTCCCGCCGAGGCTCTTGCCGAGGACATCGAAGACATCCTTTCCACCGGCATCGAGGTGCATACCGGCTGTTGCGTGGGCGTAGATATTTCCTTCGACCAGTTGAAGAAAGAAAATGATGCGATTCTCATCGCGGTCGGCCTCTCCGAGAGCCATTCGCTTCCCATTCCGGGTACGGAGAGCAAGGGAGTCTTTCTGGGCGTAACCTTTCTTTGGGATGTGGCAAACGGGCTGTGTCCCGAGGTGGGAGAGCGCACGCTGGTGATCGGCGGGGGCAACGTGGCGGTCGATATTGCGCGGGCGGCAAAGCGGCTGGGGCCAAAGAAGGTCTACATGGCCTGCCTGGAGAGTCGCGAAGAAATGCCCGCGTGGAAATGGGAAATCGAGGAAGCCGAAGAGGAGGGCATCGAAATCCTGAATTCTTGGGGACCCAAGGCGATACTTGAAAAAGAGGGCGCGGTCTCGGGCGTCGAATTCAGGCGCTGCACCAGGGTCTTTGACGAACAGCACCGGTTTAGCCCCGCCTATGACGATTCGGAGATCACTACCGTCGAAGTCGACAGCGTCATTCTTGGAATCGGTCAGAAGGCAAACCTCGATTTTCTTGCGGGAAGCCCGGTCGACGTTATGGGCGGGCGTCTTACCTGCAGCCGCGAATCCCTTTCCACCTCCGAGCCCGGCGTATTTGCGTGCGGCGAGGTCATGACCGGTCCGGGTTCGGCCATTCAGGCAGTGGCCACGGGCCATGACGCCGCCAAGGTGATAGCCAACTACCTGGAAACCGGAGAGATCCTGAAGCTCCCGAACAGAAAGGTCGAAGACATCGGCGAGCTCTCGGCCGCGACCGCGGTCAAGGCAAGGCGTCTGGACCGGGTGTGCGTGGATTTGACCGACCCTGCCGAGCGCATCAAGGATTTTTCCCCCATCGAGCCCGTCTACACGGAGGAAGAAGCGCTTTCCGAATCCCGGCGCTGTCTTGCCTGTGCAACGGGTGCGCATCTGCAGCTGCCCAACCACTGCGCCGGTTGCCTTACCTGCGTGCGCATCTGCCCCTTCGGGGTCGCGCAGGTGCGAAGAACGGCGCTAATGCCTCCACAGCAGTGCCAGACCTGCGGATTGTGCGCGGCCGAATGTCCCGCCTTTGCCATCGATGTGTTGCGGTTTCCGGCCGGAGCCATGAAAAAGGCCATTTCCGAAAGTGTGGCCGCGCTCGACCTCCAAAAAGTTGCCAGGCCTTTTTTGATTTCCTATTGCTGTGTGAACGGGACGACGAGCAGGAAGTTTCTGGGGGAGCAGACCCCGGAGGAGATCAGCGATTCGGGCATTCTTCGCGTCATGGTTCCCTGCGTTGGCCGGCTCAGCATGGCGGACCTGCTCAACCCCTTCGAACTGGGGGCCGACAAGGTCGCCGTGGTTTCGTGTCCCGAGGACGGATGCTTTTACCCCAGAGTCGAAGACTGGCTTGTGAGGCGCATCGAACGCACCCGAAAGTACCTCGACCAGATCGGCGTCGGGGGAGACAATCTGCGGCTTTTCAAGATGGCTCCCAGCGGCGATGAGTCCTGGCCGCAGATATGGCAGGAATTTCGAGAAGTAAAGCGTGAAACGGCGGTTGCCGGTTAGACGAGTTCATTAATCACTATTCACCACTAAAGGAGATTCGCGATGATTGTTGCGGACCCCAAACCCTTCCTGCAGGTGAAGGGCTATGTCGAAGACTTCCAAAAAGTCCTGATCGTGGGCTGCGGTACGTGCACGACGGTCTGCCTCGCGGGGGGAGAAGCCGAGGTGCAGATCCTCGCCTCGGGCCTGCGGATCGCTTTTGGCAAAGACGGGCTGCGAAAGAGCGTTCTGGAAGAGTGCGTGCAGCGCCAGTGCGACGAGGAATTTATTCTCCCCGTCCTGAGCCGCGTGGAAGCCGAGGGGATCGAGGCGGTCGTCTCGCTCGCCTGCGGGGTGGGAGTGAATTTTCTGGCCGACCGGCTCGGGAAGGTTCCCATTTTCCCGGGACTCGATACGACCTTCTACGGGGCCAATCTCAAGCCGGGGCTCTTTGGCGAAATGTGTGCGGGCTGCGGGAGCTGCATCATCGCCCAGACGGGGGGAATATGCCCGGTTGCGCGCTGCTCCAAGCACCTTTTGAACGGTCCCTGCGGCGGGTCGGAAAAGGGCCGCTGTGAAGTCGACCCCGCAAATATCGAGTGCGTGTGGCAGCTCATCTACGACAGGCTGAAGAACCTTGGACGGCTGGACAACCTGAAAACCCTTATGCCCGCCAAAGACTGGAGAACCGCCTCCGACGGCGGGGTCCGGCGCACGATTCGCGAACAGCTCTATGGAGTTGCCGGTTGCTAGTTTCTAGTCTCTAGTTTCTAGTTGCCGGTTGTTAGTTGTAGGTTGTCATCTTTTAACTGGCAACTAATAACTGGCGACTAACAACTGACTGACTTTCCTGCGTTCGTAAGGAGAACGATGAATGAGCGACAAAGGGGTTACAAAATCGGGAAGCAATCTCGAGAGAGTGCTTAGCTCGGGTCATTTTGCCGTGACATGCGAATGCGGTCCTCCCAAGGGCGCGGATGTCGAACATCTGGAGAAAAAAATAGAGCTCGTCAAGGGCTGTGTGGATGCGGCCAATGTCACCGACAACCAGACGGCCGTCGTTCGCATGTCGAGCATCGCCGCCAGTTCGATCCTGGTGAAAAACGGGGTGGAACCGGTGATGCAGATGGTCACGCGAGACCGGAACCGCATTGCGGCGCAAAGCGATCTTTTCGGCGCCTACGCGCTCGGGATCCGAAACATGCTCTGCCTTACCGGCGATCATCAGACGTTCGGAAATCATCCCATGGCCAAAAATGTCTTCGACCTGGATTCCCTGCAACTCCTCGACGTGGTGCGCACGATTCGGGACAAGGGAGAGGTCAACAGCGGCGACCCGGTCCAGGGAGGCGTCCGGATGTTTCTGGGAGCGGCCGCCAATCCGTTTGCCGACCCCTTCGAGTTTCGAGTCATCCGGTTGGCCAAAAAGATCGATGCGGGCGCAGACTTCGTTCAAACCCAGTGTATCTACGACATGAATCGGTTCCGCGAGTTCATGAAGATGGCCTGTGATATGGGGCTGGACCAACACTGCTATATTCTGGCAGGCCTCACGCCTCTTAAATCCGCCGGTATGGCGGCATACATGAATAAAAACGTCTCCGGAATAACCATCCCGGAGGAAATCATAAAGCGCATACGAGGGGTTCCCAAGGGCAACCAGGCCGAGGAGGGAATCAATCTGCTTCTGGAGCAGATACAGGAAGTGCGTGAGATCCCCGGCATTGCCGGTGTGCACATCATGGCGATCGAGTGGGAGGAAAGGGTGCGGGAGATCACGGAAAGAGCCGGGCTTCTTCCAAGGCCCCGGTTTTGATCCCTTTTGATTTCTCCGCGTCCCCCCCTGGCGGGGGAGTGATTTCCCTGGTGGGGGCGGGCGGAAAAACCACCCTCATGTTTTCTTTGGCCAAGTGTATGGCCGATTGCGGGATGAGAGTGGTTTCCACCACGACCACCAAAATATTCATGCCGGAGTCGAGCCAGACGTGCGGTGTGGTTCTCGAAGATTCGGTCGAGCGCCTCATCGCCCGGGGCCAAGAGCTGCTTGAGCGCTATCGCCACATTACCGTGGGGGCCGGATACCTTGCGGAGCAAAACAAGATGAAGGGCCTCTCCACGGAATCGGTCGCAGCTCTCAGAGCCTCGGGAATAGCCGACTGGATCATTGTGGAAGCCGACGGTGCGGCAAGGCGTCCGCTGAAGGCTCCTGCGGCGCATGAGCCGGTTATTCCCGCCGACACCACATGTCTTGTGGCAGTGACAGGACTCGTTGCGGTGGGAAAAGAGCTCGACGATCGCCATGTGTTTCGTCCGGATCTTTTTGCGGCGCTGACCGGTCTTTTGCCGGGCGCCCCGGTTACTCCGTCTGCGGTCGCCTCCGCTCTTCTTCACAAGGAGGGCATCATGAAGGGGGCACCTGTGGGGGCGTGCAAAATCGTGTTTCTAAACGAGGCGGAACAGGCGGGTCTGCGGCGGGCGGGCACGGAGGTGGCGGCTTTTCTCCGGCAAATGGGCGGGGAGAGGCTGCAGGGGGTCGTAATAGGCTCTGCGGCAAAGGGTCCTGAAAGCTGGGATTGGCAAAGCCTCTCGAAATGAGCGAAATCGCCGGTATCGTCCTCGCCGCGGGAAGCTCTTCCCGCATGAACGGAATACTCAAGCCTCTGCTGCCTTTCCACGGCAAACCCATGCTGTGCCGCGTCGTGGAAAGCGCCTTGGAATCCTCCCTCGACCGGGTGGTGGTGGTTCTTGGCAATGGTTTCGAGACTATCTCCAGGGTTTTATCCGGCACGCGCGCGCAAGTTGTCTACAACCCGCACTTTTCAACCGGCCAGAGCAGTTCTCTCAAGGCCGGGCTCTCCGTGCTCGAAAGAAACTGCGAGGGGGCGCTTTTCCTGTTGGGCGACCAGCCTCTGGTCGATGCCGCCGTTATCGATGCGGTCCTCGGAATGTTCCGGAAGACCCGCAGTCCGATCGTTGTGCCCTGCTACCGGGGTAAGCCCGGCAATCCCGTTTTTTTCGCGCGATCTCTTTTCCCGCAGATAATGGCCCTCGAAGGCGATATCGGCGCGCGTGCCCTCATTAAAGAGCACGCAGAATCGCTGGCAACCGTTGCCGTGGAAAACGAGGGAATTCACCTCGATATAGATACCCGGGAAGATTATGAAGCCTTGCTCAAGAGGGCAAACGGCCTCACGGGAGAGACTTTATGACCCGGATGAGGGTCTGCATCAAAGGCGCGGGTGAACTGGCAAGTGCTGTGGCCTGGCGGCTTTTCATGGCCAATATTCGAAACATCCTCATGCTGGAAGTCCCCAAACCCCTGGCCGTGCGGCGCGGGGTCTCGTTTTGCGAGGCCGTCTACGATGGAAGCCAGACGGTCGAGGGGGTGGAGGCCCTAAGGGTGCACGCGGGCGACATGGACTCGCTTTCCCGGACGTGGGACCAGGGGAAACTAGCCGTTGCGGTGGACCCGCACTGGGAGTTTCAAAAGCTTCTCCATCCGGATGTGGTCGTTGACGCTATCCTTGCGAAGAAAAACCTCGGCACCTCGATTCCTGAGGCCCCTCTGGTCATCGCCCTGGGACCGGGGTTCGAGGCGGGCCGCGATGCGCATTTCGTTATCGAGACAAATCGCGGGCACGATCTTGGCCGGGTCATTACCCAAGGCTGCGCCTCCGCCGATACGGGCATACCCGGCAGCGTCAACGGCTATACGGTCGAGCGGGTCCTGCGCGCCCCTGTTGCCGGGGTCTTCCTGCCCGTAAGGCAAATCGGAGATAAAGTCACGCGAGGCGAAATCGTCGGCCGGGTCGAGGGCGTGGAGATTACGGGGCAGATCGACGGTATTGTGCGAGGCCTCATCCGACCGGGCGCACGCGTGAGCGAGGGGCAAAAGATCGGAGACATCGATCCGCGCGGGGATGCGTTCTTGTGCACTACCATCTCCGATAAGGGAAGGGCCGTGGCCGGATCGGTGCTGGAGGCGATTTTCAGGTTTCATACCAGACAGGGGTAATCGCGGCACTCATGCAGAGGGGCCTCTCCTCATGGCCGCCGACAAAATCGATGAAGGCTGTCGTATAATCCGATATAATGCATTTGTGAAGTGAAGCATATACGGAGGAAAAGCTCATGAGAAGGCACTTCCCGGTTATCATCGAGCAGGACAGCGACGGAGTATTCATTGTGCAGTGCCCCAGCTTCAAGGGATGCCGAAGCTACGGGAATACCATCGAAGAAGCAATGGATAATATCCTCGAAGCCATTGAAGCATATATGGAGGAAATGCCCTCCTCAGGCGAGGTGACCCTTATCGGGGTTCGCGACCTGGAAGCAAACGTCGCATGACCCAGGTCCCCGCTATTTCAGTGAAGTGATGTTTGCCGATTTTCTGAAGCTGTTGCAGTAAGACTGGGCCAATCCGCACGCCCGGCACGCATTGCCGGAAGATGCTGCTCATTTGATTGCGAGCACAACGGCTAGAGCCCTTCCGATCGATTCCATGACTGGAGGAGCGAGATGTCCCAGCTTCCGAACGAATCGCTCTTGGGCTAAACAGCGGATTTGGAACGTATCGGCCGCAGATAATCTTGGCGAGACCATTCTCCGAGGCCGGCAAAACCTGAACCATCCAGGGGGCAACGGAATATCGCTCTTTCCATTCCGTAATCGGCACAATGACTTTGAGCGGTAAAAGACCCATGGCGTCGTCATTGACGATGGCCGCTGGTCTAGTCTTTTTGATTTCCGCACCGATTGCGGGATCCAGGTTAATCAGTCAAACCTCACCCCTGTGCATAAAAATCCTGGCCGTCGAGAATCGAAAATGCCCTTAATTCGCCATCAGCCGCATAGTCATCGTAAAGCGCTTCCGCCGCTTGTTCAAGCCGCCTTTTTTCGACCTCGCGGATCGGTTCAGCTCTCTCCAAATCCCCGCGCAGTTGTTGTAAAGCGAGTTCAATCACGCTCAGCCGCTCAGCGGGTCCAAGTTTCTTCAGTTCTTCGAGGATTTCAGTCTTAGACATTGCCCTTTCACCTTCAAAATACGATGAAGTTCTTGTCGTTTCGCGATTTCCTTGTCGCCCTGTTTCCCCGATTCAAAATCTCATAAAGAGAAATCTACATTCTCCGGAAAATCATATCCCAGTTTTTGAGGATTGTCATGAATAGTATGGATTGCAATGGGCTCAGATAATGGAGGAGCTTTAAAAGCGCAGGGCTGCGGCCCCACGCCGCAGCCCTGGCTCACATCGGTGGGAAAGCCGCCGTCTCGGTCGAACGCCGGCCTGCCTGCAGTTCATCGAGTCGTCTCAGCCTCGGAATGATTTCCTTGTGGATTTCGCACATGAAGGATTTGCCCGCAACGCTCCCGGTCAAAAGCAATCGATCGTTCGGACACCCTCCCTGGCAGATGTTTTTTACCGCGCACTCTTTGCACTCGTCCGGGACGCCCGGATTTGTAAAATCATAGTGGAAGGTGGAACAGTTGATTTTTTCCAGCGGGTTCGGGTCGAATATGGTTCCGGTCGTAAACTTCTGGTTTCTGATACACGGTCCGAAGGTCCCATCGGGATTTACCTTGGCGAGCCTTCTGCCGCATGGGTACGGGGTGGACTCGCGGTTCCAGGACGGCACCAGGGTGTCGAGAAGAAACGTGGTGTGGACCTCATAGCCCTTTTCGACGTAGCCTTCGAGCAAGTCGCAAAGCTCGCGATATTTGCTCAAGATCCTTTTGTGGTATTCGGCGTCTTTACCGCGAAACAAATCCCTATAGTATCGCAGGCGATACCTATTTTCCATTCCAAACCGGGTGATCTCGAGAATCCTTTCCAGGTTGAAATCGTCAAGAGTTGCCACAATCGTCTGGTTGATGACGTTTGAGCGCGTGCGGACTATCTCCATCCGCCGCGCCAGTTCCTCTACGGGGATATCCGTAACGTTTGTCGAAATCCACTGGATGTCTTCGAGATCATCCCAATTGACCGAATCGATCAGATCCCCATTGGTGTAGAGATAGCCCTGCATGCCTTGCGTATTTTTATAGACCGAATCCATCACTTTTTTGATTCGGTCGGTTCGCAGCAGGGGCTCTCCGCCAAGAAAGCCGATGGAGTTCACCTTGACATTGTTGAGCCTCCAGACCTCGGGAATCCATTCGAGCAAACGGCTGAAGGTGTTGTCATCCATCTCGGTCGTGTTGCCTTCGCCGACCTGGTTGAAGCTGTAACAGAATGCACAGCGCCTCGTGCATTTATAGGACAAAAAGAGAAGGAACCAGAAAAGCGGGAATTTCTCCCAGCCGGGAGGTCCCTTCACCCTTCCATCCTCCAGGGCGTACATGGCCTTCAGCTGACTGACGTGTTCGGTCTGTCTTCTCATCGCGGTCTTTCTTCAGCTCCTGTTCGCCATGAGAGCGACGGCGTCGATCAGTTTCTGGAACCCGTGCTTGTCCACCAGCGCTTCGAGCCCTGTCTGTATATCGTCCAGCGCGCACTCCTCCTCGACTTCCTCCACCCTTTCCTGGTAGATCAGAACATCGTTGAGGCAGGCCTCGACGCACTTGGGCTTCTCCAGCGGCGGGTCGCTTTCGCACATGTCGCACTTGAGAGGAAGACCGGAGTCGGGGTCCTTGAACATCTCCCGGGACGGGCAGGCCGCCCTGCAGAAGCTGCACTCCTCGTATTCCTTCCCGTCGATGATATATTTATCCCTGCCCATGCATTCGGCCGGAGTGTATTCGCCGGCAAACACCGGCAGCCAGATGTCTTTGAGCCGGTGGGTGATCACCTGAATGCGGGCCCTCGCCGGATTGATGCTGCTGTATTTGGGTTCGGCATGAAAGGCGGAGCATATTACCTCGCATGCCCGACAGCCGTTGCACTTGTCGGCGTCTACCTTGATTGTCTTGATCGTTTTTTTAATCTTGGCCATCTTTTAATATCCCTCTCTGCTCCAAGTCATCGGCAACATAGTCCAAATCGAGTTCATGCAGACGTTTCCTGGTGGGGATGCCGTCGTGATTCCACCCCTTGAACTCATAGTAGGTAGAAAGAAGCTTTTCTTCGAGCTCCGGGAACCGGTGTTTCCAGTGGTCTTGAGGCGGCTTCTCGTCGGCCCTGGTCATCCCCCGCCGGTTGTTGAACGCCCGGTGCAGGTTGCGGCTCCTGTTGACTATCTTTTTGAGGCTCTCTTCATTCAGATCCATGCCCGTCGCGGCGGAAATGATTTTCGGATAGTTGTGTATGTGATAGGCCGGTTTGAAACAGAACGACCCCATGCCGGCGCACAACCCGAGAGCGTCGTCGATATTGTGGAGCATCTCCATCCAGTCGACGATTTCGCTCGAGATCTCGGGGGTGGGGTAATAGGGATTGGAAAATTCTCCGCGCGGCTCCCAGTCGGTGAAGTATTTCTTGAATTTTTCGTCCGGAAGCTGCGGCCAGTCGGCCACAAAGGATTCTCTGGCCTCTTTGGACGCAAAAGCCGCCTGGGGCCAGTTCCCCTCGATCTGCGTGATGCTGATCTTCTCGTTTGTTGCAAACATGAGAAAGTAGAGCGGATCGAGCATTCCGAGTTTTACGTTCATCTGTTCGTGCTTTTTGGTCGTGTTGTGATCGAAGGCCTCCGCGCCCTTGCCGATCCTTCGGGCCGCCCAGTAGGTGCCGTCGGCCAGGTAGTCCCCGATCCCCTCCCTGCGCGCGAGCCTGTCCAGAAGCCAGAAGAACCTTCCTTCCTTGTCGGTCGGGCACCCTTCGAAATCCTTGTCGGTCAGAATCCCCGCCTCATAGAGCTCGACGCCGAAGGCCAGGATCTGCGGGGTCGAAAAAGAATCCAGCCCGTATTCAAACGCCTTTTTGCAGATCCTCCAGGTAAAATCGAGATCGTCGACATAGGCGGCCATCGCGTAGGTCAGCTTCGAGAAACACTTCATCATGTACGGGGGGACGTCCTCATGGCAAATGAGCGCCCCGCACTGTTGCGGACAATTAAAACAGCTTATGAAGCGCTTTATCGCGTTTGTCTGGCTCTCGGTCCAACTCTTCTCGATCTCCTCGGTCCAGAAGGTCTTCCGGCGCTCACGCGCGTTTCCCCAGGCAAAACTCTCCGTGTGCCACTTCTCATCGATGTGTTTCATCATCTGCGGAGAACCCACACCCGACATGATGGGCATCACTTCCTGCAGAGGATTTTCGTTGCGGTGCTTGATGAATGTGGACAACTCCTGCATGTGTTGCATGAATTCGGCACCGTGCGCAATGTTTACGTCCTTTGTCCCGCGAACGGCTATGGCTTTGAGCCCCTTATCCCCCATGATAGCGCCGCCGCCGCCCCGTGCCGAACTGGACCGCGACTGCTCGATGGAGGCGACGAAAACTTTGTTCTCACCGGCGAGACCTATGGCCGCCACCTGCGCCTTGGGCTGGTTCAACTCTTCCCGGATGAGGTCCTGGGTCTCCAATGCCCCTTTGCCCTTAAGATGTGTGGCATCCCGGATTTCCACCTTGTCGTTGTGTATCCACAAGTAGACGAGCTTCGGCGACTTGCCGCGGATAATGATCTTGTCGTAGCCTGCATACTTTAGCTCCGAGGACCAGAACCCTCCCATCATCGGATAGGCCAACAGGTCGGTCTGCGGGGAAACGAAGCTCACAAGCGTGCGGTTGGCGCTCCAGGCCGGCGTGCCGCAAAGAAGACCGGTGCTGAAGATCAGCAGGTTTTCCGGGTCGAAAGCCTTCACCTCGGGTCCCACCCTGTCCCAGTGAATTTTCACGCTGGTGCCCAGGCCTCCCAGGTGGAGTTCCGTCAGTTTCGGGTCTGTTTCCACACGTTCGATGTTCCCCGTGGTCAAATCGATTTCCAGGTTGTATCCCGTCTCCGCGTATCTCATACCCTTTTTTCTCCTGTAATGGCGACACCAGGCGTGCATGCCCGCAACCGGTCCCCCGCCGCCTCTCTCCGGGGTCTAAAAGACCGATCTGTCATCGTTTCCTATACCGACGCCGCTTTACCTCCCTGAGTGGCTCAGGGGCGTTTGCGTCTAAGCTACAATATAGCTGCATCGTGATCATATCCCAGCCATTTTTTCTGTCAAGTAGAAATCGTCGGCGTCCCGCCGGAGCCGGGTTGCGCGGGCGGTGGGACCGCCTGCCGAGTTGCGCGGGCGGTGGGACCGCCTGCCGGGTTGCGCGCTTGCAGAATAGCCGCGCGCAGAACGGGGTCTTTCGGTGATCGGCGTCTCCTCGATCTGTGTTTCCAATCGCGGGAAAGATATTATATAAATTAAAATCTGAGTTGACGATGTCCCGATGTGGCCCGAATATTTTCAGTATCGGGGAATGGTGCCATGGAACGATCCCGAATTGAAACCAAACAAGACATACTGAGAGTTCTTCATGAAAATGGCCACAGATTGTCGGCGCTTGGTGTGAAGAGAATCGGCCTGTTTGGCCCTTACGCACATGATAGTGAGGGGATTTGAGTATGCCTTTTGTCGACGTTACAGTCACTGACAACATAGGGATCATCTGCCTGGATAACCCGGAGAAGCGCAACGCACTGAGCAGCGGCCTGGTTCGCGGCGTTCTCGACGCCCTGGGGGACTTTAAGGAACGGAAGATTCCCACGGTGATTCTTCGGGCCCGGGACGGGTGCTCCGTCTGGTCTGCGGGGATCGACGTGAGGGAGTTGTCCCAGGCGACCTACGACCCCTTCAGCTACAACGAATCTCTCCAGGAATTGTTGCGCGCGGTGCAGGGTTATCCGGGGCCGGTCATTGCGATGGTGCACGGAGGCGTTTGGGGAGGTGCCTGCGATCTTGTGATAACATGCGATATCGTTATAGGCGATGAGACCTCCTCCTTTGCCATTACCCCCACAAAGCTCGCCCTTCCCTACAACGCGAGCGGGATTTTACATTTCATAAACCGGCTTGGCCTCAATATCGCCAAAGAGATGTTTTTTTCCGCCGAACCGGTCATGGCCGAAAGGGCCGAGCAAGTTGGAATACTCAATCACCTGGTGCCTTCCGGGGAGCTTTTGGAGTTTACCATGGACCTGGCCGGGCGAATGGCATCGCGCTCCGCTCTCGCCGTTTCCGTCATAAAGGAGCAGTTCAATCTGCTCGCCGGCGCCCACCCCATTCCTCCGGACGTGTTCGAACGGGTCCAGGGACTCAGAAGACTCGTCTTTGAAAGCCACGACTACAAGGAAGGCGTGCGGTCCTTTTTGGAAAAACGGCCCCCCGTTTTTACAGGGAAGTGAAGGCTCAGGGGCGGCGAGTAAACCTGAGGACGGGAGCTTCCCGTCTCAGGGCGCCTCGGAAAGGAGAAACTTCTTCCGCTCCTGTTTCCCACCTCCTGCGCCTTACTGAATGATCGAAGAGGACGGATAGCAGGAGGGGGCCATCGACCACTGGGTGATGACCGTCCCCGTTGCATTGTCCAGAAGCATTT
>JAKAJS010000285.1 GCA_021813685.1 Deltaproteobacteria bacterium
TTTTGACTTCAGGATTTGCCGGTCTTTGGAGGCGGGAGTTTTTCGATTTTCTGCCGGAGTTCCAGGAGCGAAAACGGCTTGTAGATAACGCAGGCAACCCCTTGATCCATGGCCCTCAGGGTGGTCTCCACCGTCGGCTTTCCGGTCATCATGATCACCGCGCACGGCAGGGAGGCCGAGCGAACGTGGTGGAGCAAGTCCATGCCCCCTTCCTCATTTCCGTCCACTCCGGGCATATTCTTGTCGATTAAAAGGATTTGGTAGTCGTTTTTCTCCAGCGCCTGCACCGCCGTCCGCACCCCGTCGGCCGTATCCACCCGATACCCCTCCCGGGAGAGGAAAAGCTCGAGCATTTTGCGCATGCTCTCCTCGTCATCAACCACCAGGATGCGTTGTGCCATGTCGTCGTTACCCCCGTTCGCAGCTCATCGGCGGAGCTCAAAGGCCTGCGGAGCACTCTTCCGACCGACGCTGCCAGCCGAAAGCAAACGAAACAAGCCCGCACGGGCGGCGTGAAAAAGGCCCCGGGGGCCGCACTGCCCGTTGCCAGGGCCGGCGAAGATGTGTGTCCCTGTGGGAAATGGCGCTATCGGGCCGGGAGCCCTGCTTCCGGCCCGCATCGACGGATTAAAGGAGCCGGTCAAGCCAGCTTTTTGACATTGGTCGCCTGAGGTCCCTTGGGACCGCGCTCCACTTCGAAGCTCACATGGTCTCCTTCGCTCAGGGAGCGAAACCCCTCGGCGCTTATGGCGGTGTAATGGACGAAGACGTCTCCCTGTTCTCTTGATTCGATGAAACCATAGCCCTTTTTGTCATTGAACCATTTTACCCGACCTTCCGACATGACCGATACTCCTCCACCTTTGAAAAAAGTTCTGTTGCGTGTTGACGGGGAAACAGCGCTGGAAAGCCTGGCAAGGTCTGGCGCACGGCGGCCGGACCTTTTTCGCCAAGCCTTCTGCTCCTGGCCGAAAGGATACCATCAGCGGGGGGGGGCGAAATATAAAAGGTTTGCAGGTTAGTTGCAGGAAAAAACTACAAGCTAGCGGAGCGTGCCCAGGTAGGTCTGCAGGTTGAGCTTTTTGCCCGAAAGCCCGAGCTTTCTGCGTAAGCCCCGCCGGTGAAACACGACGGCCCACTCGGAGATGCAAAGAAGACTTGCGATCTCTTTGGAGCTTTTGCCCTGCCGGATGAGGTCCGCGATGCGAATTTCCGCCGGGGTGAGCCCGAGCAGGGGAGCCGAGAGCTTGTGAACAAAAGGGGAGGTGATCTCGAGCAGGTGGGATTCCAAAATTTCGACGAACTGGCTCTGGTCGTCGGCGAGCCGGCTTTTTTTGAGCTTTTCCAGGTAGGGCAGGACGAGCTGCTTGACGTTTTCCAGAAGAGATTCTTCGAGTTCCTCGCGATCCTCTTCCCTTCGCTTGAGAAGAGCCTTCAGAGCCGCATTGGCCTCCTGGAGGCGCTCCCCCTGCGCCCGGACCGTATCCATGAGAGCTACCCGGGCAACGATCGCTCCGAGTTGGGCGGCGACAGCTTCGAGCGTGATTTGGATCTCGCGGGGTATGGAAGTTGCCGTGCGCGAAGCGAGGTTTAAAACCGCAACGACCTTTCCATCCGATTTTACGGGGATCACGGCAAGGGCGGTGAGCCCCTCCTGCGCGAGCAGATCTCCCGTATCGAAGAGACCGGCGGGTTTTGTCCAGTAGCCCGGTTCGCCCCGGGCCACGAAGCGAGCCTTCGCGGAAGTGGGCTCATAGAGGGAAACGCGCTCGACAAACGTGTCGGATAACCCCTGGTGAAAGGCGATTCGTTGCTCCCCGGTTTCTTTTTCGACCAGATGGATGCTCCCCGAGTCCAGCGGATCGAGTGTGAGGCAGGTCTTTAACAGGTGCTCCATGGCTTCGGGCAGGTCGCGCACCGAGGCGAGTCCGAAGGCGAGGTCCCGTTGGAACTGGAGAAGTTCCCCGGCCTTGCGGATCGCGGTAATGTCTTCGGCGATGCCCACCGAGCGCAGGGCGCTGCCCTTTTCCCGCACGGGATAGGCGCGCGCGCGAATCCAGCGAAACTCCCCGTCGGGGCGAAGGATTCTAAACTCATCGTCGAAGGGGACTGCGCCTTTTCTGTGGTTTTGATACGCCTTGCGCACACGGTCTTTATCTTCGGGATGAAGCGTTTCCCAAAGAGAGGAGGGCTCCCGGCAAAAGCTTTCGCGGCTCCGCCCCCACACCTTCTCGAAGCAGGGGCTGATATAAATCTTCTCGGCGGGGGCGTGCACCCAGAAGACCTCGTTTATGTTTTCGGCAATTTCGCGAAACCGTTCCTCGCTCCTCCGGAGAGTTTCCTCCGCCCTTCGGTGCTCCGTAATGTCTCGGAATATGGCTACGGCCCCCATGATGGCGCCGGAAGAATCCAGGACCGGCGCGCCCCAGACCCCCAGCATGATCCTCGAGCCATCCGGTTTTGCAATCTCCATGTCATTTATGTAAACCGACTCTCCCGACATCGCCCGCATGACCGGCATGGACTCGGCGGGGTAGAGTTGGTCGGTTCCGGCACGGTATGCCTGAAAATAGGCGGCCATGTCTTCCGGGGCAATCGAGTCGGGAAGGGATCTGCCCAGCAGTTCTTCCCCCCTGCGGTTCACCAGGACGGGTTTGAGAGGATTTCCCTCATACATGGTGAGGCCCGCGGGCATGCTGTCCAAAACGGCGCGAAGCCGCGCATTCTGGACGGCCAAGGCCTCTTCGGCCTCCTTTCGCACCGTAATGTTTGCGTGCACCACCACCGCCCGGGCGAAGCGGTGCTCTTCAAAGCGCGTGATGCGCAGGTTGAACCACCGTTTTTTGCTGGGGGAGTGGCAGGAATATTCCAACTCGAAGAGGTCCCTGCGGCCGGAGAGCACTTCCCGGATGCCCGCCGCCACAGTACGGGCTTCCTCGGCCCCCACCCCCCTGGCATCCTCGCAGATCGACAGGTAGTTGATCCCCGCAAAGCGATAGCCCCGAAGGCCGTTTTCTCTTCCAAAGGTTTCCCAGGAAAGGTTTGTGTAGAGGATACAACCCGCTTCGTCGAGGATCACGATATGCGCCGAGAGAGCATCCAGGGTGGACCGGGTAAAATTTTCGCTCGCGCGCAGCGCCTCGTTGGCCTTCAGCAGTTCTGCGGTGCGCTCCCGGACCCGCCTCTCCAGCTCCCGGTTCGCGTGCATTCGCTCGATCGCGTAGCGGATCGAACGTTCGAGCGTTCTGGTGCCCATCTCCTCTTTGGGAAGATAATCGGCCGCCCCTGCCTGCATCGATTCGAGGTCCAGCGCGTAATCGCCATAACCGGTCAGAAGAATCACCGGGGTCGAACACCCCCGCGTCACGGCCTCTCGCAAAAGATCAAGACCGCTCCGCTCCCCCAGGCGGTAGTCCAGAAGGCACACGTCAAAGGAGCTCCCGAGCAGAGCCGCAAGCCCTGCATCGTATTGCGCCTCCCATCCTATTGCGTAGCTTTGCACCGACACATCGGAGAGCAGTTCTCGAATCAGATGCAGATCGTCTTCATCGTCTTCGATGAGAAGCACTTTTACCGGGAGCCGCCCCATTTCCATTCTGAAAGCCTACCCTTCGCGTTCTTCCCCTTCGCCTCTCTTTTCGACCCGGGCGGAAAAAAAATCCAGATATGCCTGCGGCGACGAATGGCTGCCGCCAAATTCCACCCACTGCCGGAACTGTTCGTCAAATGTCTTCTTGTAGCCCAGATAGTTTTTCAGGACCAGTTCCAGGTAGTTGTCGAAAAACTCGCCAAGGGCTGTTTTCCCGCATTCGATCAGCAGGTGCAGCAGGGAGACCGGCAGAAGAGTCCTGTTCGTTCGCGCTTCCTCTACGAGGATCCGGGTCAGGATGAAGGCGGTGACGTCCTCTTCGGTCCTGGCATCAAAGACTGCGACCCTTTGGCCTCCCCTGATCATGTCCGCCACCTGCGCAAGCGTCACGTAGGTCTTTTTTTGCGTGTCGTAGAGCCGCCTGCTCGCGAATTTCTTTAGCAGTACGGGTTCTGCCATCTTCGCCCCCTGCCTTGCGTGCAAAACCTCCCGGGGCCTGTCAGGCCCCAAGGCATTCTACCCCGAAAGGAAAATGCATGCAACGGCGCAACAAATCCATTTCCGATCGCCACCACCGTTGACCATTGGAACCCTGATGCCTGTACTCGACGCGCCTTATCATGCTGCATGCGCAAAGCATGCTTGACGGCCCGGCGTCCATGATTAGAATTCGTATCGGTCGCTTTCCTTGGCTTTTCTTACGCGGCACGGAAACTTTACCCAAAACGATTGCAGGGCTCCCGGCTTCCCGGCATCTCACCCTTCCGCCATCATGAGGTAGAACGAAGATGAAACCAGAAGAACTGGCAAAACAGATGATCGACTTCAACAAGTCAACCTTCGATAACAGCTTCGGTATGATGGTCCTGCTTCAGGAGCAGATGGAAAAGACGACAAACGCTTTTATCGAGCAGGCGGCCTGGCTTCCCGAGGAGGGCAGGAAGGTGCTTCGCGAGTGGGTTTCGACCTACAAAAAGGGGCGCGAGGACTTTAAAAAGCTGGTAGACGAGAGCTATCAGAAGGTGGATGCCTGGTTTGCCTCCCGGAAGGATCGGCCCGGGACTTGACGGGCAGGTTTTCGGAGGCCTCTTACTCCTGTAATCCTGTCCAAGAGCTTTTCCTCTTTACAAGCACAAAGCCGGACAGGATTACAGGATTGGGAGAAGTAAGCCGGGGCCGTCCAGGCAGTAAGCCTGCGCCGGTTGGGCTATTCTGTCTCTTAATCCCGCAGTGTGGGAAGTTTGGGCTATCGCTTGAAAAGCCCCATGATTTTCGCCTTTTCCAGCGTATTGAAGTGCAAATTGAAGCCAACGACCGCGGCCGACGTATCGGCGCTCACATCCAGCTTTTCAACCTGTACGGCAAATACGGTGAAGAGGTAGCGATGCGGATGGTCCCCCGCGGGCGGGCAGGGGCCGCCGTATCCGGGTGCGCCGTAATCGGTACGGATCTGCAGCGCGCCCGCCGGCATTTGTCCGCCTTTGCTGCCGGCGCCCTCGGCAAGTTCGCTTACCGTTGCGGGAATGTTTACCACCACCCAGTGCCAAAAGCCCGAGCCGGTTGGCGCATCGGGGTCAAAGCAGGTAACCGCAAAGCTCCTCGTGCCGGCGGGAGCCCCCGACCATCGCAGGTGCGGCGACTTGTTCCCGCCCTCGCAGCCAAACCCGTAGTCCGCCGACAAAACGAAATCGCTTTTCAGGTAATCGCCGTCTTTAAAGCTGCTGCTACTCACGGTGAACGCCATTTTTTCTCCCCCTTTTCTTCGAATGTGCTCCTCTGCATGACCATCCACGGGAAGATCATCTTCTTTCGCTTCCTAAAATAAACACTTTGTATAATAGTACATCTTTATGCCCGGAACACTTGATTTAAGCAAGGGGGCAGAGCCTGTTGAAGAAAAGAAGAGGAGAAACTCATGCTGCTCATTAACAGAACCGAACTGGAAAAGGCGCTGCCAATGACGACTGTCATCGAGGCAATCGAGGAGGGCTTTCGCGAGCATCAACGCGGCCGTTCGCTTACGCCGCCGCGGATGCACGTCGAACTGGAGCCGGTGGAGGGGGTCTATCTGCTGATGCCCTCGTATCTGGAAAATGGTTCTCTTTTCGGCACCAAGCTGCTCTCGGTCTACCCGCGAAATCGGCAGAGGCAGAAGCCTACCATCAATTCGGTCTATATCCTGAACGATGCAGTCGACGGAACGTTCCTGGCGATGATGGACGGGATATTCCTCACCGGGGTCCGAACCGGGGCCGCCTCGGCGGTCGCGGCCAAATATCTGGCCCGTGAGGACGCAAGCGTTCACGGCATTATCGGCTGCGGCGGCCAGGCCCTCTACCAGGCGGAGGCCATTGCCGCAGTAAGGCCGATCGAAAAGCTCCTTTTTTGCGACCACAAAAAAGAATCGGCCGAGGCATTGGCCCGAGAGGCTGCCGCGCGGTTTTCCATCCCCGCCCGGGCGTTGGACACTCCGGCCGCTGTTGCGTGTCGGGCAGACATTCTGACCACGGTCACCACCTCGAGCACCCCGGTTGTCAAGCTTTCCGATTTGAAACCGGGCTGCCATGTCAATGCCGTGGGAGCTTTCAAACCGACCATGCAAGAGATCGACGGCGACATTGTCCAAGAGGCACTGGTTGTGGTCGACAGCTATGAGGGATGCCTCCGGGAGGCAGGAGATCTGATCATCCCGATCGAACGAGGTGAGTACCGGCGGGAAAACATCCATGCAGAACTTGGCGAGATTCTGCTCGGCGAAAAGTACGGACGAAGCTCGAACGCCCAGATCACCCTGTTTAAGTCGGTTGGCGTCGCATTCGAGGATCTTTCGGCCGCCAGGCTTGCCTATCGGGCAGCCACCCGGGAAGGGCTCGGAACCAGCCTCAGCCTGGAGGATTGACATGATTTACAGGACTATGAGTCGAGGAGGTTGGCCCCGGCGCAGGATTCCCGACTGGACGATCCGATTGCGAAAGGGGCCTGGGAGAGGGAAAAGACTTCTTCTCTCCCAATCCTGTTAATCCTGTAATCCTGTCCAAGGTTTTTGTTCTTCCCGGCGGCAAAGGCGAAAGACTCGGACAGGATTGACATGATTTACAGGACTATGAGTCGAGGAGGTTGGCCCCGGCGCAGGATTCCCGACTGGACGATCCGATTGCGAAAGGGGCCTGGGAAAGGGAAAAGACTTCTTCTCTCCCAATCCTGTTAATCCTGTAATCCTGTCCAAGGTTTTTGTTCTTCCCGGCGGCAAAGGCGAAAGACTCGGACAGGATTGCAGGATTTACAGGATTTACAGGCGAGGAAGTGGACCGAACGCAGGCGAAGGAGCCAGGAAAGGAAAGAAAAGGAAACCCTTTTTTTCCCCATCCTGTAAATCCCCTCCTGTTCATCCTGTCAATTCTGTCATTTGCTCATAGGGAGATTGACCGCTGCAGCCAAGGCAGAGGGCTCCGTCTTTTTGCGGGTACGGCTCGCCGCACCCCGGGCAGTTCGCGATGGCCCCCTTGCTCGTTTTGCCCAGATATCGCGGATCGATCCGAACGGGGCCCGCGCTCAGTATGGCGCATCCTGCCTCCCGTATCTGGGCCAAAAGAAGGTCTTTATCCTGCTCCCGTTTGGTTTTGAGCTTGTAGAACCAGTTCCAGATTTCCTCCCACCCGTTGAGCTTCCCGCCGTCCACAAAGACCCGGACGCCTTCGCCCCGGTACTTGTCATAGAGGCTCAGTGCGAAGCGGCCAAGATCGATCACCTTGAGCCACCCGTTTCCGATCGTGCAGGGCGTTAGAAGCTGGATGGCGTCGGGCAGACAGGAGGAGGTTTCGCAGATCGCGTCAAACAAGACGCCCGGCTCCATTTGCCCGAGGGCGTAATCCACCATGATCCCCCCCAGCACGAGCCCCGGGGATTCGCTGCCGTGAAAGGATTTGATCACTTCGAGATATTGTTCGAAGGAATAGCGGCCGATTTTTTCCATTCTCTCACCCTTTTCACGCAGACTCACCGGGCTAGACTTTCCTGATGCTGCACAAAAGCCCCTTCCACTGCGGGTACCCCATGATGGGCTCCCTGCATTGACAATCGGTGAGATTATTGCAATTGGCCTCTCCGGGCCAGCCGTGGGGAACGAGCACCACCCCCTCCATGACCCGTTCGTCAACGCTCGCCTTCATTTTAACATACCCGCGATCGGTTTCCACAATGACGTCGTCCATGTGGGCGATTCCGTAGCGCGCGGCAGTCTGCGGGCCGATCTCCGCTTTGGGGTGGGGGCTCAGCCGCGTGATGGAATCCACATTGTGGATCATCGTGTTGGTGTAGTGGATGTCGCGCGTGCCGGTGGAAAGAATGAGCGGATAGGTGCTCCCGAGTTCCTCCCAGCGCACCCCCTGGGGGCTCTTGTCCGGCTCCCGGTAGGTCGGAAGAGGGTCAAAGCCCGCCTTCTCGAAGGCTTCACTGTAGATCTCGATCTTGCCGGTGGGCGTCGTGAACGATTTTTCGGTGCAGCCGTATTTGACTTCCTGGAAAAAGCGCCCTTCGGGGACTTTCTTCAAGTCTTCCAGAGAGAGCCCGCTCGGTCCCAGTTCGTAGGACACCAGCTCTTCTCCCGACTTCCAGGGAAACTTCTCGCCAAACCCGCACTTCTGCGCAAGCTCGGTGTAGACCTCCCGCATGGACTTACACTCGTGATAGCGCTCGAGAAAGGGGCTTCTGAGCATCAGGTACGGCAGACAGTGGCACACATTGTAATTGTAGGCAAGGCCTGCGAACTCGAACTGGTTGGCCGCGGGCAGCACATAATGGGCAAACTGCGCCGTTTCGGACAGAAACTGGTCGTAGACGACCAGAAGGTCGAGTTTTTGAAACGCATCCCTGAGAGCGTTGGAATCGGGCATGGTGACAAGCGGATTTCCGCCTGCGACCATGAAAGCCTTGATCTTTCCCGGAACACTTTCCGGAACCATGTTCATGACCGCATAGGGGCTCGTACGCCCCCACAGTTCGTAGAAAAGCGGGTACTCATCGGCTCCCAGAGGCTTGCCCGGAAACGGCAGGCTGGCATCGGCCAGCCGCAGCCGGGGACTGATCACCCATCCGCCCGGCACGTTGATGTTGCCGGTAATGACCTGGAGGATGGCCATCGCGCGGTCGGTCTGGCTGCCGTTTGCACACTGGTCCTGGGTACAGGTGCCGTGAAAAATGCTCGCCCCCTTCGTCGTGGCAAACCGGCGGGCAAGAATGCGTATCTGCTCGGCCGGAACCGAGGTGATCGGTTCGGCCCACTCCGGGGTGTATTTCTGGATATGGGGCACGAGCGCATCGAAGCCATGGGTCCATTTGCTCACAAAGTCGGCGTCGTAGAGCTTTTCGTTTATGACAACGTTAATGAGTGCCAGAGCCAGCGCGCCGTCGGTTCCCGGTCGTATCGGAAGATACATCTCGGCCCTGTCCGCAATCGGGATTCTCCTCGGGTCGATGACGATCACCCGGGCGCCTTTGCGGATGTTTTCCTCCATGGCCATGGCCAGGGGGAAGTCCGAGGCCGCAGGGTTGTGGCCCCACAGTAAATAGAGATTGGAGTTCATCTCCTCGACCGGATATTTTCCGAAGGTGATCTGTCGCGCCCGGATCCTCATCCTGTAACAGATCGATTCCACCGAAAAAAAGTTGGCAGACCCCAGGGCCGCCTTGAAGCGGTGGGTAAGAGAGATCATCTCGAGGTTTTCCACCCCGATCGATCCGCAGAAAAAGGCGATGGCCGAGCCGCCAAACTCCTCCTTGAGCGCCATGAGCTTTGCCGATATTTCCTCGATCGCCTGGTCCCAGGGAATCCTCTGAAACTCCCCGTTCACCTTCTTCAAGGGATACTTGAGCCTGTCCGGGTGATAGAGGTGTTCCACCGCAGCGCCCCCCTTCGGGCACAAACGACCCTTGTTCAAAGGATGAGAACTCTGCCCCTCGACCCTGACAGCCTTCCCATCTTCCACCGTCACCTCCATGCCGCAGCTGTGATAGCAGATGGCGCACCCGGTCAGATACTTCTTCGCTCCCTCGGACATTTCACACCCCTGGTCTTCTGTGTTATCGTGAGCACTGGGTTCCAAACGGACACACGCGCGGCGTTCCGCCGCGAGGAATGACACAGTAGCTATGATACCGCTACAATGTAACTTGGACGCACTACCCTGTCAACAAATTTCATTACCCGGGAAAGGGGTCGCTCTTCCACTCGGAAGATCCTCCTTTTTTCCTGCCACAGACGAGAGGACTGCTCATGGACAAATCTCTTAAGGGGAAAACCGCCATCGTAACGGGTGCGAGTTCGGGTATCGGACGGGCAACGGCCGAGGGTCTGGCCGAAGCGGGAGCGGCGGTGGTGCTTCATGCCAGGCGAAAGGAAAGGCTCGAAGCGCTCGCCGCCGAAATCACGGCACGGGGCGGAAAAGCCCTCGCCGTCGCAGGGGATGCGAAAAAACCGGAACAGATCGATCTTCTGCTGGATAGCGCGTTGCGCTGGAAAGAAGGAGGCTCGAAGGTGGACATCGTTATCGCCAATGCGGGAAGAGGGCTTGCGGGGGGCGTTTTAACAAGCGATGAATCCTCCTGGCGCGAGCTCTTCGAGCTAAACGTTCTCGGGGCGGCCCACCTCCTTCGCGTTGCAGCGCAGTACATGGTGGCGCGAAAAAGCGGCGACATCGTAATTCTGGGATCGGTCGTCGGGCGAAACGTATCTCCTTTCAGCGGATTTTACGGTTCGAGCAAGTTCGCCATAGGAGCGATCGCAGAGGGGCTTCGCCGGGAGGTTTGCGCGCACGGCGTCCGCGTCTCGCTCATCATGCCGGGGATCGTGGAAAGCGAATTTCAGGAAGTTGCCGGCTATACCGAGGAAAACTTCGGCAAAAGCGTCGCGCGGTTCGGGAAAGTGCTCGAGCCCCGAAATATCGCCGCGGGCATCCTCTGGCTTCTCTCTATGCCTGCACATGTAAGCGTAAACGAGATAACGATCCGCCCCACGGGCCAAGACTACCCGTAAGCGGGCGGCGGCGTGTCGCCGCTGCCCGGGTGGCCTTGCCCTTTCGCGCTGCCGTTAGGAAATCGTCATGGCCCCGCCGCCGCCGAAGGCAGCGGCGTCATCGGCTGGGCAATCCCGGCTGCGGCGGCTCGCCGCCCGCCGTCGCCGCGAAGTGGATGTGGTCCGAGGCGCGGTAGCCGTCGGTGCGGTCCGCGAAGTAGCGTCTTTGGATCTCCGGGGGGGCGAGGTCTTCCATGAGGTGCAACCCGACGCCGGCAAGGTCGGTCGCAAGTGCTGCGGGAGAAAATCCCGTCCGCAGCGGCTCCCCCAACTCCTTAAGCGAATCGGCGATCGCCTTTAACCGCCCGGCCGCTTTTGCATCTCCGGGCACATTCGGTTCGAGGTAATCGAAGACGAGCGTGCTTTTCGGGGCCGAAATCCTCGCCGCGGCGGCCAGGGTATCGAGGACGGTCTCCCGCGGGAGATAATAGGTAACGCCAAGCCAGCTGAAAAAGGTCGAGGCTGTTGGGTCATAGGGGGCGTGCGCTGCGAGATCGAAAAGAGATCCTTTCGTAAAATCGAGCGGAACGAAATGGAGGCCGGGCGGGATGTTCCAGCCCAGTTCCCGGATGCGTTCGCGCTTAAAGGCCTGCGTTGCCGGATGATCCACCTCGAACACCTCGACCCGTGTGAGGGCCCGGGGGCAGCGGAAGGCGAAGGTGTCCATCCCGGCCCCCAGGATCACGTACTGGGTTGCGCCCCGGTCGATCGCGACGCGCAGGGCTTCCTCCGCATAGCGTGCGCGGCTTAAAACGACGGCGGCCCCGGTGCACAGCTCAAGCGCGCGCTTTACCGTGCTCGTCTCGTCCCCGCACGCGGCCGCCCCCTCGGGGTCAATCGACTTGAGCCTCGCGATCAGGTGCTCGGCGATGAGAAAACGCTCCCTATCCGTCAAGAGGTCGTATGCCAGAGGGTCGTTAAACAGGATCGGGTTGTCGTTTCGGGCGTGGAAGCCGCGCATGAACGCGGTGCCAAGGGCTGTGAGGCTGAAACCATTCTTTTCCATCGCCATCCTTCCCCGGATCGAGAAAAAGCGAGGCACGCGCGTCCTTTACTCGTCCACTCTCAGGTTCTTAGCCGCTTTCTTTCTGAAATTACCAGATACACAATCGAAATACCAAAACTCACCGGCAAAGGCCCCCCCTTTGGCCGCGGACCTGCCCGGGAAAAGCCCCGCCCCGCTGGCATGGCGAATGCAACCGTTGGGGGGAGAAGTGCAGGCCTTACAGGAGAGGTTCAAAAAAAATGGAAAAGCAAACCCGGCCGGTTCACCCCGGTAAGATCCTGCTTCACGAATTTCTCGAGCCCCTGGGGATAAGTCAGACAAAGCTGGCGCTTTTTCTAAACGTCCCCCCGCGCCGCATCAACCAGATAGTTCTGGGAAGGCGCAGGATAAGCGCCGATACGGCCCTTCGCCTCGGCCACTGCCTCAACACCTCGCCCCAGTTCTGGCTGGGGCTGCAGTCGGACTACGACGTCTCTATCGCGCAAAACCGGCTAAAAGACGAGGTGCGCCGCGATGTCCTCACCTGCAGCCCGTAGACCCCCGCACTATTTTTTCCTCTTTTCTTCGAGCTTTGCCTGTAGAAGGTCTGCCAGGGTTCCCATGGGAGCGCGCCCTTTCGAATAATTCGAAAAATCCTCTGCGCCCTGCTCTTCGTCTCCTTCGCCCCCGGCGGGGGAAAGCGAGATACGCTTGTTTTCCCTGTCGATCGCCTCGATCTTTACCGCGAGCACCGCTCCCCTGGCCACCACGTCCTGCGGGTGCCGTATCTTTTTGCCGCCGCTCCCAAGCTTTGAGATGTGCAAAAGCCCGTCGACGCCGGGGGCAAGGGAGACGAAGGCGCCGAAATTGGTGAGCCGCACGACCGTTCCGCTGTGCTGCGAGCCGACGGGAAACGCTTTTTCCACTCCCTCCCAGGGGTCTGGCAGCGCCCGTTTCAGGCTGAAGGAAAACCGGTCGTTTTCCCAGTCGAGCTTCATTGCCACAACCTCGACTTCCTGGCCGACCTGCAGCACCGAGCCGATCTCTTCGGTCCTCTCCCAGCCGATTTCCGAGATCGGTATGAGTCCCTCTATGCCTCCGATGGTGACAAAGGCGCCAAAATCCCGTATCGAGCTGATCGTACCCGTCACCCGTGCTCCTTCCAGAATCCGGCTCCTTTGCTCCTCTTTTTGTCTGCGCCGCTCCTCTTCCATCACCGCCCGGTTGGATAAAACGATGTTTCGCCCCTTTTCGCCGTATTGGGTGATGAGAAAATTCAGATGGCGCCCGGTTACCTCCTTGGGGTTTTCCCGCTGGAGCCCCATCTGGGAAAACGGGCAAAACCCGCGAAGCCCCCCCGCGATCCGTATCTCGAAGCCGCCCTTGATCTCTTTTTCCACCAGCCCTTCGACCGGAATCTTGTTTTGCCAGGCCTCCTCGAGGTGGTACCTCGCCGCATCGCCTCCGGAAATCCGGGTCGTAAAGCGCATCTGGCCTTCCTCGGCCGAAAGATAGTAGGCCTCGATCACCTCGCCTTCACGAACCGAGAGTTCCCCCTCGTCGTTTAGAAATTCCTTCGCTTCGAGGTATCCCTCGCTCTTGGCCCCAAGATCTATAAAGACCCACTCGGAGGAAATGTTTACGATCCTCGCCTTCACCTTTTGCCCCGGGCTAAACCGCACGGGCTTTACCTCGCTTTCCCGCAAAAGCTCGGCAAAACTCTTTTCTTCCTCCATTTCATCCCGCACTTCTTCGTCTTCTCTCATACGGCCATCGACCTCTTTTCGAAAAATATTTACCCTCTGGACCTGCGGCAAACCAATCCGGCAGGTATCATACTCTATATTTACAGGATTTCCCTTCTTTCTTCTTTGCGGCTTCGCGCGAGAATATTTTTCCCGCAAATCCCGCCCGCTCGCTCTCAAAAGACTTTTGACAGGATTACAGGATTTACAGGATTTTTCTTCTCTTCTTCTTCACGTCTTCGCGTGAGAAATCTTTTCCCGCAAATCCCGCCCACACGCACGCTTTCACAAGACTTTTGACAGGATTACAGGATTTACAGGATTTCTCTTCTCTTCTTCTTCGCGTCTTCGCGTCTTCGCGTGAGAAATCTTTTCCCGCAAATCCCGCCCGCACGCACGCTTTCACAAGACTTTTGACAGGATTACAGGATTTACGGGATCGCCCTTCTCTTCTTCTTTCGCGCCTTCGCGTGAACTCGCCCCCTCACCGCCGCCCCGTCTCGAGTCTTTGGCAGATGAAACGATGGATTCCCTCGAGATCTTCGGCCGCAAAGGAGACAAAATCGGCTTCCCCGCCAAACCAGGTGATCTGCCGTTTGGCATAGCGCCTCGTCTCCCGCTTTATCGAAAAAAGCGCCTCCTCCAGCGGGAGCGCCCCCGCGACGTGTGCCGCCATCTGCTTATAGCCGATCGACTGCATCGATTTGAGCTCCGGCCCGTAGCCCATGGCAAGGAGCCCTTCGACCTCGGACTTAAGCCCCGCGGAAATCATTCCTTCGACCCTTCGCTCGATTCTTTCGTAGAGCTCCCCCCGCTCCCGGGTGATAAAGATCTTGATCGTCGGGAAAAGCTCGCGGGAAAATCCGTGGGGCTTTTGGAGGGCGGAAAGGGCAACCCCTCCGACCCGGTAGACCTCGAGGGCACGAAGGATCCGCTGTCGGTCATTTGGGTGAATCCGTGCCGCAGCCTCCGGGTCAACGCGTAAAAGCTCCTCGTAGAGGGGCGCAAGTCCACGGGTCTTTTCCAAAAGGATGAGTTCCTCTTTTACTGCGGGGTCGGAAGGGGGCCCGGAGCATATTCCCCGGGTCAAAACCCTCATGTAGAGTCCCGTTCCGCCAACGACCAGGGGGAGTACCCCCCGGAGGCGAAGCGAATCTATCACCGGGCGCGCGGCCGAAAGGTAGCGCGCGGCATCGAAGGGCTCATCGGGGTCGGCAACGTCGAGCAGGTGATGGCGCACCAGGCTCCGCTCTTCTGCGCTCGGCTTTGCGGTGCCCACGTCCATGTGCCGGTAGACCTGCATCGAATCGGCATTGACTACCTCCGCGGGGAGGTTTCCGCCAAGAGCGCCTGCGAGGGCGAGCGAAAGCGTTGTCTTCCCCGAAGCCGTCGGCCCTGCGAGAAGCACCGCGGGGAGCTCACGTTCTTTTAAAGAATCGGTAAATCTCGTCATAGGTCACGGTGTGGGAAAGCGGCCGGCCGTGGGGGCAGGTAAAAGGGGTTTCTATTTCATCGAGGCTAACGAGGAGCCGACGCATTTCCTCTGTCGTAAGCTTTTGCCCCGCGCGCACCGAGGCGTGGCAGGAAGCCGTTCTCGCAAGCCCCAGGAGTATCTCCCCCTCGTTTGCCGGGCACTCCTCCTCGGCGTAGCGCAGGTAGTCGCGCACCATCTCCTCGGGGGCTATGCGCGAAAGGCACGCGGGAAGAGCGTGTATGGCGAAGCTCCCCCCCCCGTAGGGTTCGATCTCAAAGCCCAGGGCCGAAAGAGAAGGAAGAAGACCTTCGAGAAGCACCGCCTCCCGGGGCAGGAGGTGCACCATCGCGGGCCGGGTAAGACGCTGGGAGGCTCCCGTCTTTTTTTTTGCAAGGCTTGCAAAGACGATCCGTTCGTGCGCCGCGTGCTGGTCGATTAAAACGAGCCCCTCTGCGGATTCAAGGAGGATAAAGGAGTTTGCGAGCTGCCCGATGAGCGTAAGAGTCGAAAAAGAGCTTCCCGCAGCGACTCTCGCCCCGGCGGGGGAAAACCTCTCCTCGCGGGGAGGAGGTATTTGAGCGCCCGTCGGCAAAAAGGGCCTCGAAGCCGGCGACGCCTCCGCGTTTATCCGCTCGGCAGAAGGTTTGAAAGGTGTGAAGCCTCCTCGCCCCTGCCGCAAATAGGCCGCACCTTCCCCCATCCGCGCCTGGGAAAAGGGGGTGCCGGGCTCGCGGACAAAGTCCTGCGGCGCATGCCCGCCAAATTTTGGGCGAATCCCGGAAAGAGCCTCCAAAAGAGCCTTCCGGACGGTTGCCGTTACCTCTCCCGGGTCCCGGAAGCGGACCTCCCTTTTGGCCGGGTGTACGTTTACGTCCACCCCCTCAGGCGGAAGAGAAAGAAAGAGTACGGCCACCGGAAATTTGCCGCGCGGAATGAGGGCTTCATAGGCCGTAAGTACCGCCCGCTGAAACAACCTGTCGTAGACCGCCCTTCCGTTTACGTAGAGAAAAAGCCCCTGGCTGTTCGTTCGTTGCGTGTCGGGGGGGGAGAGAAAACCGGTGAGGCTCACCGCCCCGGAGCAAAAATCGACCGGGGAAAAGGCCCGCGCGACTTCTTCTCCCAGCACCTTCGAAGCCCTGGGAAGAAGCCCCTCGCACTTGGGGTGGTCGCACACCACGCGCTCCTGGCTCTTTAGCTGCAGGTGGATGTGCGGATTGGCAAGGGAGACCCGCAGAAACTGGTCGGTTATGTAGGCAAGCTCGGTCTCGGGCTTTCGAAGAAATTTTCGCCGCGCGGGAAGGCAAAAGAAAAGATCGCGCACGAGCACCCGGGTTCCGGGCGGCATCCCCTTTTCGCGCACATCCTTTATCACCCCCCCCTCGACCCGGATCGAGGTCCCGGAGAGAGCCCCCTGCTCGCAGCTATTTAGCTCAAAGCGGCTGACAGATGCAATCGAAGGGATGGCCTCCCCGCGAAACCCGAGAGAAGAGACCCCGGCGAGATCCGCGATCGTTCGGATCTTGCTCGTCGCGTGCCGTTCCAGCGATAGAAGCGCATCCTCCCCGCTCATCCCGCAGCCGTTATCCACAACGCCTATCTCGCGGCGCCCCCCCTCCAGAAGGCTTACCGCGATCCTTGTGCTCCCGGCGTCGATGCTGTTTTCGACCAGCTCCTTTACGACCGCAGCAGGCCGTTCGACGACTTCGCCGGCAGCGATCTGATTGCACAATATGTCGGGTAAAACCGCAATTTTTCCCACCCGCTCCCCCGAAAATCCAAAGCCGCAAAATACCCTGCGACCGCCTTCCCCTTGGCCCGCCCCCCCGAGCCTTTAGTCTATTGACAAAAAGGGGCTCTATCCGGTACTAACTTAGCCACTTTGCAGTATATCACATCCGGAAAACTCTCCGGAGGCAAATCGGGACGTTTTTTAAAAGGCGCACCCCTTGCGGCCGGGGCGCTCCCGGGAAGGCAAATGTCCCCCTCCTTTGACCGCTAAAGAGTGCATGAATGGACGAAAACCCCTATCAACCGCTCGTAAATCTTTTGTCAAACGTTTTGGAAGCCTATACGACGGCTTTTTTCGTCTTCGACAAAAAGAGCCGCAAGCTCCATGTGGCCGCCATTCAGAGCCTCAGCAAATTCATCCCCCCCCGGCTCTCGCTGCCTCTCGAGGGAAGCGGCATCCTCTCCCAGGTCCAGAAGGTGGGACAGATCATTCACCTCGACAAGCTCCACGAGGCGACCTCCTCGATCTCTCTTACCCTTCCCTTCTACCGGGAGGGAGAATCCCACATAAAGGGGCTCTATGCGGCTCCGGTGGCAGGGGGGGCGGGGATTCTCTACGTCGATACCAAATACGGCTGGGGCTTTAACGATAAGCAGCAAAAGTGGATCCGCGAATTTGCAGACCTTCTGGGGAGGCTTCTTCTCAGCCGTGAAGCCAAAGGGCGGCAGGAAAACCACGCAAACATTTTCGAGGTGCTCCTGCGGCTCGATGAGATCGCCTTCAAGGGGTGCGACTTCGAAAACTACTGCGGTCTTTTTGCCACCGAATGGGCAAAACTTTTGGGCATGGATTACGGGTTTTTGGTGCTGCAAAGACCGGGCGGAAAAAACTACCGGGTCCTTGGCGCCACGGCCAATACGCCAAGAGGGATTTCGACCCAGAGTTTTTCGGCCGACAAGGGGCTCATCGGCTGGGTGCTGAAAAACCCCAAGAATCTGCTCATCATGCGCATGAACCCCGCCACCTCCGATCACTATCTCTTCTCTCCCGGCGAAAACCTGCCTCACCAGGGAACGGTTTGGGGAATGCGCGGACAGACCTCGCTAGGATACTCTCTGGCACTCCTTTTTCTCTCCCGCCAGCCGATCGACTGGAACACGGACTGCGAACGGGCCGTGGCGCACGCCTTCCGCTTCCTGTTGCTTTTGCTCGAACAGATCTACTGCAGGGAGGAAAACGAGGCTCTTCGCTGCTACGACATCACGACGGGGCTCTTTAGCGCACCCGCTTTCGAATCGCGGGTCGAGGGGATCTTTCACGCCTCGATGCAGTCAAACGCCCCCTTCACTCTGGGCCTCATCCAGTTCGAACCCTGGCAGATCCTCACCACCAAGGTCCAGCCCCCGAAACTGCGGCAGCTCCAGCGCGATCTGGCGACCGCCCTTTGCGAGGCCCTGCCCACGGGGGTGCTGATCGGCCAGCTTGCCCAGAACCGATTCGGGCTTCTGTTTGCCGAAACGACCGTCCACGAGGCCGAAAGCCAGCTCCTGGAGCTCTCCGGCTACGGAAAAATCGCTCTAAAGGGCCTAAAAGGCGTAAAACTCCACCCTTACGTCTCCTCTGCGGGGTTTCCTCAGGATGCGGCAAAGCTCGAAGAGCTCTGGCCCCTTGTGAGCAAAAGACTCTTTGCGGCATTTAACGTACGGCCCGAAAAGGCGGCTTCATAAACAGTTGACCGGCCGGTTCATTGTCTATAGACTCTTTGACGGTTTCGCTCATCATTTTCCGGGAAGAGGCGGGGACCACGGAACAGTCCCGCGTCCGCCCGGTTTGCCAATAAATAAAATGGAAGGGTTCGCGTATGTTCGGATGGCTCCAGTCATATTTTGCACAAGACCTGGCCATGGACCTCGGGACCGCCAATACGCTCATCTATATGCGCGGAAAAGGGATCGTTTTAAACGAGCCCTCGGTTGTGGCCCTGAACCAGGACACCAACCAGGTCATCGCTGTCGGGCAGGAAGCCAGAAATATGATCGGCAGGCACGGTCACAGGATCGTCACCATCCGTCCGTTAAAAGACGGCGTCATTGCCGATTTCGAGGTAACGGCGGTGATGATCAAATATTTTTTGTCCAAGATTTTGAACCGGCGCCAGCTGTTTAAACCCCGGCTCGTCGTGGCTGTCCCCACCGGAATCACCTCGGTTGAAAAGCGGGCGGTGATCGAGGCCGCCGAGCAGGCCGGTGCGCGCTACATTCACCTCATCGAAGAACCGATGGCCGCGGCCATCGGAGCGGGTCTTCCCATCGACCAGCCGCACGGAAACATGGTGGTGGACATCGGGGGCGGGACGACCGAGGTGGCGGTGATCTCCATGTTCGCGGTGGCCTACAGTGAATCGGTGCGGGTGGCAGGAGATGAGGCAAACGAGGCGATTCTTCGCTACATTCAGCGGGAGCGCCAGATGATCATAAGCGAGGTGCTCGCCGAATCGGTCAAGATGCGCATCGGCTCGGCTGTCGCCTTCGAAAAGCCCGAATCGATCGAAATCACGGGAAAAGAGATCCTCTCAGGGATCCCCAAGACATTTGCGATAAGCGATGAAGAGATCCGCACGGCCATACGGGAGCCCATCGAGGCGATCGTCGAAGCGGTAAAGCGCGCCCTTGAGAAAACCCCGCCCGATCTTGCCGCAGACATCCATGACAACGGATTCTGGCTCGCAGGCGGAGGGGCTCTCCTGAAGGGGCTCGACAGGCTTTTATCCCGCCACACGAGCCTCAAGGTCAATATTGCCGAAGACCCCCTCACCGCCATCGCCAGGGGCGCGGGGTCGGTCATCGAACACGTAGACTTCTACAGGAGCGTCTTTATCAACTGAATGGCCGATATCATCGATTTTTCCTCGCGGTTAAAGCAGGGGGACAATCTCATTTCGGTGTCGCCTCTCGAATTCCGCAAAGGCCCGTGGCTCTCCGGAAAGGCGATTCTTTGCACGCGGGAAGAATCTGCAAGACTTGAGTCCCAGTATAGAAAATCGAGCCCCGATAGACCCCTCGTGAGCCTTGTCCCCAATCACCAGACGCTTGAGGGCGGCTGGCACTACACGGTCCTGTGGCTTTTCCGGTTTCGGGAAAAGGAGGAGTTCATGCGGAGGCTCTATCGCCTCGCCGGCCTCATGGAATGCGCAACCTCGGCCCCTTCCCCGGTTTTGCGAACCGATCTCGTGCGGCGGTTCTTCAAGATCATACACGAGGAGCGCGAAGCGCTAAACGTCTTCTGGAAGGGAAGTGTGCGGAGCTTTCTTTTGCCGCTTCGAAGCGAACACTACGACCAGGGGGGATTTTTTTCCCGGGTGAGCAGCGCTTCGAACCTGAAGGAGCTCCTTGACGCAATAGAAAGGGAAACGAACGAACAGTTCGACATCCTTGCCAAACACTACGTCTTCTATGTGCCCGCAGCCTTTCTCCGGTAAGCCCGCAGCCTAAAAGCGGATGAGGTTTGCCCCGTAGCTCAACCCGCCTCCGAAGGCAACGGTCGCGACCAGGCTCCCTTCGCCGATCATGCCCGCCGCTATCGCCTCATCGAGCGCAATCACCACCGAGGCGCTCGCCGTATTGCCGTACCGGTCGAGATTTACGAAAAACTTTTCAAAGGGCACTTCGAGCACGGACGCAAGCTCCCGCAAAATGTTCACGTTCGCCTGATGGCAGATGAAGCAGTCGATTTGACCGAGCCCCACCCCGGCCTCCCCGCAAAGCCTTCGAACGATCTCGGCCCCGCGTCGCAGCGCAAACTCCTTTATCGCCCGCCCGTTCATCTTGAGGTAGATCGCGTTGGGGTTGGAAAGCCGATGGAACGGGTTTAGCGTCCCGCCTCCGAAAACTCCCAGTTCATCGCTCATGTGACCGTCGGTTCCCAGACAGGAGTGAAGGACCCCCTTTTGGGATCCGGACGCCTCGAACAATATGGCGCCTGCGCCGTCCCCGAAATAGGGGGCGGTTCCGAAATCGTTGGGGTTTAAAATCTTGGAATACATCTCCGCGGCGATGAACAGGATGTTTTCAAACCTTCCCGATCGGATGAGACAGTCGGCCATGCAGATGCCGAAGGTGCTCCCCGAGCAGACCGAATTCATGTCGAAGGCAAAGGCCTGCGGAACGCCCAGGCGGGCCTGCGCCCGGGCAGCGGTTGCGGGCTGCACGCAGTCGGGAGACGAGGTGGAGAGCAACACTCCCTGTACCTTTCCGGGGGGAAAGTTCGCCTTAACGAGGCACGCGCGCCCGGCCTCGATTGCCAGATCGCTCGTGCACGCCTCTTCAGGTGCGATTCTTCGCGAAAGCACCCCCGTCTTTTCGGCTATGCGCGGAATCGAACCCGCGGGAAACTGGGTCAGCTGCTCGTTTCGCACAACGTTTTCGGGCAGGTAGCTCGCCGTGGCCGTGATGATCGCATTTTTCATACTCTTCCCATCTTTCCTGGAGGTTAATCCGAAAAATTTCATTCCTGGAGCGGATGCGATCAATGGGGAGAATGCAGTAAATTGGATGCTGATTGTCAGTAACTACCAGCACCTATTTTTCCTTCGCTTTGGGCGTCGAAGTTGTTAAAAAGCTGAAACTCGCCTCAGTTCCAAACAAATCCGACAAAAAGGCTGGCATGCTTTTGGGACAGGGAGACGTTCCCGAACGGGTTCGTTCGGATTGGGCTCGATGTGGCCGGAGCGCGCATCGCGCTGTGGTTTATGACGGGAAGGCAAGTCTAGTCGATTGTTTCAGGAGAAAAAATGGATACTTTGGATCGAATGTTTTCGGAAAGCAAGTATCGGGTAGACCCGGGCAGCCCCTCCAGGCTCAAGTACTGTGTGGATGGAGAATGGCTGGAATCATCCACAACGAACTACATGGATTGCTATGACCCTTCAACGGGTGAAATCATTGCGCACGCCCCCCAGTGTACGAGCGAGGAGGTCGAGTCGGCCATAGCGTCGGCAAAAGCCGCTTTCCCGGCCTGGGCCGATACGCCGCCCAACAGTCGGACGCAGGTCCTGTTTCGCATGAAGGCGCTGCTCGACAAGCACCTCGACGAACTGACATACCTTTTGTGCAAGGAAGAGGGTAAATCCTGGACCGAGTCCATGGGCGACGTTCTCAAAGTGACCGAGGTTGTCGAATTTGCCTGCGGGATTCCCCATCTCATGAAGGGCGAATCCATCATGAACGTTTCCAGAAACTATGACACCGTAATGTACCGCCAGCCTCTCGGGGTCTTTGCCGGCATTCCCCCGTGGAATTTCCCCGCGATGATTCCCCACGGATGGATGGCGTCTCCTTGCGTAGCAACCGGCAATACACTTGTCCTCAAGGCCGCAAGCTTTGTACCCCAGTCCGCGTTGCGCATCATGGAGCTGTGGCAGGAAGCGGGTCTGCCCAAAGGCGTGCTCAACATCGTGACTGCGGGCAGAAACGAGGCGGAAATCCTTCTGAGACATCCGGATATCGTTGGCGTAACTTTTGTGGGTTCCACCAAGATCGGCCGCCACATCTACGCCACGGCGGCGGCCAACGGCAAAAGAGTCCAGGCGTTGACCGAGGCCAAAAATCACGCGCTCGTGTTAAGCGACTGCCAGTTGGAGCGCACCGCGCAGGGAATCCTTAACGCCTTCTGCGGCTGCGCCGGGGAACGCTGTATGGCCCTTCCGGTCATCGTTGCCGAAGAGGCGATTGCAGACCGGTTGGTTGCCAAATTAAAGGAGTTCGCCTCCCAGCTGAAACTGGGCAAGGCATACGACAAGACCACCCGGTTGGGACCTCTTGTCAATGCCGGCCATCGCAAGTTTGTGACAGACTGGATCGAAAAGGGGGTTCAGGAAGGAGCCCGGCTGGCTCTTGACGGGCGCAACCCCAAAGTCCCCGAAGGGTGTGAGAAGGGGTTTTTCGTGGGACCGACCATTTTCGATCACGTTCTGCCGGGCATGAGCTGCGGCGACCAGGAAATCTTCGGCCCCGTGCTGTGCGTAAAACGCGTGAAGGACTACGAGGAAGGTCTGGCTATCATGAATGCCAGCGAATTTGCCAACGGTTCTGTCATCTACACCCAGAACGGTCACTATGCCAGGGATTTTGCCTACCGAACCCATGGCGGAATGGTGGGTGTAAATGTTGGAATTCCCGTGCCGCTCGGAATCTTCGGATTTACCGGTCACAAGAATTCCTTTTTCGGCGATCTCCATGTGATGGGCAAGGACGGAGTGCGGTTTTTCACCGAAGTCAAATGCGTCACTTCCACATGGTTCAAAGAGGAGGACGAGTCGAAGAAGGTCGACACCTGGGACGGCACCATCAGTTCGCTCCCAAAATAAGACCGACGTGACGTACACTCGAGGAGTTATGCCAAGCAGATACCAGTGGACAGTGCCGAGCTGTTACCCACCGCCGATACATTATCGCGGTACATTTTTAGAGGGATCGGTCACTATTCTCTTTTCGCTTTGGGCGTCGAAGAAGTGAAGGCGGGCAGGGTCGAAAGAGAGGGCGATCGATTCGCCGCAGGGGGGCAGAGAACGCGGAGCGGTGCGCGAAACGAGCTCGAGGCCGGCGTAGCGCAGGTAGACGAATATCTCGTTTCCGACCGGTTCGACGACGTCGAGCTGCCCGATCAGCCGGGGCGGGTCGCTGCGGGCGCGCGGGGCGGCGGCGTCAAGCCGGAGGTCTTCAGGGCGAAGGCCGACGGCGATGTTGCGGCCTGCAAGTGCGCGGATCTTTTCCGGTACGGCGCCGAGCGGCAGCGGGGCTTCTCCTGAGTCGAGTTCGAGGCATGCCTCCGCGTCGTTTCTCAACCGGCCCCGGAACACGTTCATGGCGGGACTTCCCAGAAAGCCCGCAACGAACAGGTTGGCCGGGCGGTCGTAGAGAGCTGCCGGGGAATCGATCTGCTGGATCTCGCCGTCTCGCAGCACGACGATGCGCTCCCCAAGTGTCATAGCCTCCACCTGGTCGTGGGTAACGTAGATCATGGTGGCGCCCAGGCGCCTGTGGAGCCTCGCGATTTCGGCCCGCATCGACAGACGCAGCTTTGCGTCGAGATTGGAAAGAGGTTCGTCGAGCAAAAAGACGCTGGGTTCACGCACCATGGCGCGGCCGAGCGCGACGCGCTGCCGCTGGCCTCCGGAGAGCTGGGCGGGCAGGCGCTCCAGCATCTCCTCCAGGGCAAGGAGAGCCGAAACGTGAGCCACACGGCGAGAGATCTCCTCACGGGCGACACGGCGCAGCTTGAGCCCGAAGGCGAGGTTTTGCGCTACACTCATGTGGGGGTAGAGCGCGTAGTTTTGGAAAACCATGGCGATATCGCGTTCCCGGGGCGCCACCTCGTTTACGACGCGGCCGCCGATGGAAAGCGTGCCCTCCGTTATGGACTCAAGGCCTGCGATCATGCGAAGCAAAGTGCTCTTGCCGCAGCCCGAGGGGCCCACGAGCACCATCAGTTCGCCGTTCCGCACTTCGAAGGAAGCCCCCTGTATCGCCACATAGCCGCTTTCATATACTTTCCGCACATTTTCGAAACGAACACCGGCCATAGCCGTCTCCTAAAACCCGAGTTATCTTTAATAATATCAGGGAGAAACATTGTGACAAATCTTTTCCGGTTTCCTCAAGGCTTCCTTTGGGGCTGCGCCACGGCCGCCTACCAGATCGAGGGCTCTCCTCTGGCCGACGGGGCCGGTCCCTCTATCTGGCACCGCTTTTCACACACCCCGGGAATGACCCTCAACGGGGATACGGGAGATGTCGCCTGCGATCATTACCGGCGCATGGAAGAAGATGTGCACCTCATGGCCGGCCTCGGCCTCAATTCCTACCGCTTCTCGATCTCCTGGGGGCGGGTCTTGCCCGAGGGAGTGGGAAAAATCAACGAAAAGGGGCTCGATTTTTACGATCGGCTGGTCGATAGACTCCTTGAAAACTCCATTGCTCCCATGGTTACCCTCTATCACTGGGATCTGCCCGAATCGCTCGATAACCGCGGCGGATGGCTCAACCGCCGCATCGACGACTGGTTTGCCGAGTACGCCCGCGTGTGTTTCAAAAGGCTCGACGACCGGGTGAAACTGTGGGTGACGATAAACGAGCCGTGGGTCATCGTCGACGGCGGCTATCTTCACGGAACACTTGCCCCCGGGCACCGAAACCTCTTCGAGGCTCCCCTCGCGACCCACAACCTGCTGCGCGCCCACGGCCGGGCGGTGGAGGAGTACCGCGAGGTCGGAAGCCATCAGATCGGCATCGTGGTCAACATCGAGCCCAAATTTGCGGCCTCCGATTTGCCCGAAGACCTCGAAGCCACGGGACGCGCCCACGCGTACATGAACAGGCAGTACCTGGACCCGATTTTCCACGGCACCTATCCGGAAAAGCTGCGGGAGATGTTCGGGGAGGCCTGGCCCGACTGGCCGGCCAAAGATTTCGAGCTGCTCCGAACTCCGATCGATTTTCTCGGTCTCAACTATTACACCCGGGGAGTCGTGCGCCACGACCCGGACCGAATTCCCGAAAAGGCCTCCCCGGTGCGCCGGAAAAACGCGACTTACACCGAGACGGGCTGGGAAGTCTATCCCAGGGCACTGACCGACACCCTGCTCTGGCTCAAAAGTAACTATGCAAACCCGGTCGTCTACATCACCGAAAACGGCGCGGCATTCTACGACCCGCCGGTCGTGGAGGGCGAGCGCCTTGAAGACCCGCTTCGCCAGAGCTATCTCCGAAAACATATCCAGGCGGCCCATGCTGCAATCGACGCCGGTGCGGATCTTCGGGGCTACTTCGTCTGGTCGCTTCTGGACAACCTCGAGTGGTCCAACGGCTACTCCAAACGATTCGGTATCATCCATGTCGACTACGCTACGCAAAAGCGCACCCGCAAAGGATCGGCAGACCTCTACCAGCGCATCGCGCAAAGCAACGGGGAGCACCTGAGAACCTTTCAATAGACCGTCGGAATTTTTTTGTCACGCGAAGCCGCGAAGGCGCGAAGTTGAAATAAATTAGTGTGCGTCCGGAAATCTGGAGCGTATCAGGCGATTCGAACGCAAATCCCCCTTTGATCCTTATTAGCTTCGCGCCTTCGCGGCTTCGCGTGACAAAGTATCTCCGGCGATTGTCACGTCTGCATGCGCGGTGTTAATGTGGAGCTCGCCGTTTTTCCAGTGCGCCTCCTGGCCGTTTATGACCGTTTTGCCGGGGGAGCCGGCCAGGGGCCACGGCAGGACGAACCCCCCGGGCGGGAGTGCGCTTGCGTCTATATGCAGGTGCACCTGGTCGCCCGTTCGCCGTAGCGAGTAATCGAGCCTGCCCCACTGCGTGCGAAGACCCGAGACGCCCACGCCGGCTCCTTCGAGCCAGGCGGGCGGGACCCCTGCGGCAAGCACCATCGATTTATCCGAAGAGCGCCCGTAGGCGAGCATGTCGAGCAGCGAGCGGATAAAATCCGAGGCTATCCACGCGTGGGGCATATCGCCGATAAAGCCCGGTTTGCGCCTGTCCCTGCGCACGACTTCCGCCCAGCCGTTCCATGCCGCCGGCCGCCTGCCCTCCAGAAAAAAATCGAGCAGCGTCTGCACGCGGTTGCGCCACCCCAGGCGCGTAAACGCATCAATGTTGCGTATCTCGTAGGGCGTATAGTCTTTCCAGGGTTTTTCTCCGTTCAGGCGGGTCAAAAACTTTCGCCAGTAGAGTTCGAAAGTGCCGCGCAGCGGCTTTTTGGGCAAAATCCGCCAGGCGCCTGTCGGCGAGAGCGCTATGGTCGTAGAGGTCGGATCGAAGTCGCCGAGCTCTGAGCAGCCCGGCACGTAGTCGATCCGGTGAAGCTTTACCGCAAGACGCACCGATGCGGCGAGATCCTTTCGGAACCGGTCGCGGGAGGCTCCGATTTTTCCTGCCTCCGCTCCCTTCCCCAGGCTGCGGGCGAGATAGAGCGCATCGTCGTAGCCTTTGAGCGCCCAGAAGTCGTCCCAGTAGGAGTGCATCGGTTTTTTGCAATATCCTTCGTGGCTGATCGATTTGGGCAGGAGGCCGAAAAACGAGCGGCGCCCGGGACAAAGATTTTTCGGCGTGCTTTCACGTGCCCGCAGGCGGTCCATGTACTCTACGGCCCGGATCACATGCGGCCACAGCTTCTTTAGATCCGCCCTGTCGTGGCTGAACCGATAGAGTTGGGCGACCGTAAAGATGAACTCGCCGCTACTGTCGTTTTCAGGCGTTGGATCCGCACCGCGCCAGTCCACGCAGCAGGGCACTTTCCCGCTTTCAAACTGATGGCGGGCATACCAGTTTAGGAAGCTGCGCACGGCATCTATATTTCCCATGCGCAAAAGCGCCTCGGACATCATCGCTGCGTCCCGGATCCAGGTGCGGGCGTAGGAACGCGTTCCCGGCTGAAGGGCGGGGCCGTTTCGCGATAGAAGAATATAGGCGAGCGAGGTGCGAAGCGTGTCCGCGATCGGGCGAGCGGAGAGCGGCAGGTGAACCGCTACCGAGTTTAGCCTTGCGCGCCAAAACTCTTCGACCCTGCTTCGCGCACGCGCGGTCCACCCTGCCGGGTGCAGCAGAGCGGCTTTGGGGGCCTCGAAAGAGCCCGATAGCGGTGCGAGCAGGTGAATCGTTTTTCGGCCGTGGGGGGCGACGGAAAGCCGGAAGAGCATCGCGCCCGAAGCACAGCAGGACTTGGAACTTGCGCTCTCGGCCTTCGGAACCCTCCCCGCATCGAGTCTTGCGACTATATCCCCGGAGGGAGAGCCGGCGGCGGAAAATTTCTGAGGCGCCTCGAGCGGAAACAGGCGCGGCATCCCGTTTACCACGACCGCCTTGCCGTTCCATCCGATCGTTTGTATCGGGCTGAACCCGCCGGGGGAATTTAGAAACTGGGCCGGAGGGTCTACCTGGAAGGGCCGCACCGCAAGAGCCAGTGTGAGGCTCCCGGAGGTGTCTCCATCGTTTTTGACCGTGTAGCTCACATGCAAAAGGGACTTTGCGGATGTTCCGGAGGCAAAGGTATTAATGTGCAAAGACCAGCCCGGAGTCTTCCATGTCACCGAGGGCATCGGCAGATAGCCCTCTTTGAGTCCCTGGCTGGACTCTGCGTCCGCCCGGGTGAGAAGCCGCCCGTCTATGATCAGAAACGGCTCGACCGAAAACCCGCCCTTGCGCGGTTCCACCGCCCCGTCTTCGGAAAGAAGCGCCGAACTGCCTCCTCCGCCATCGACCCCAACGAGAGTCCAGTAGGGTTGTTGGCCGGAAAACCCCCGAGGGTAGAGGCCTCGCCGTGCGTGGCGCGCCAGACGTTCGAAAAAACCGTTGGAGACAGGCCGGAGCGGGTGCGCGTCGGGCCGGGAAAAGGCCTTTAAGGAGGATATAGTAATGAAAGTGAGAGTAAGTGCGAGTAAAATCGCCAAGCGATTCAGCCGCATCCAGATTGTATCGTTAAACATCGAAAAACCGCCAAAATGGAGTCAATTTTGAAGATCGATTATAGCAATCCTGTACGCTTCCGACTAGAAGGCGCCGGGTGGATGAAAACCCTCTTCCCGCTTCCCGCTCCTCGCTTCCGCGGTTCAACCCTTCACGCTTCCGGCTAGAAGGCCCTGGATGTAATAGCGCTGCAGGGCGAGGAAGAGCAGGAGAACCGGTAGAATGGTCACGACCGAACCGGCCATCATCAGTTCGCTGTCCTGCGCATGTTCGCGCGAAAGGGCCGCGAGGGCGACCGGGAGGGTATAGTGCCCCTGGCCTGTCAAAACAATCAGGGGCCACATGAAATCGTTCCAGCTGGCCAGAAAGGTAAAAATCGCAAGTGTTACGAGGACGGGTTTCAGCAGCGGCAAAACGATCTGCGCAAAGATCCGCAGCTCACCCGCCCCGTCGATGCGGGCGGCTTCGAGCAACTCATCGGGAATCGTCCGGGCGTACTGGCGTACGAGGAAAATGCCAAAAACGCCGGCGAGCATCGGAGCCATGACTCCGGGATAGGTGTTGATGAGCCCCATGTATTTGAGGATCATGAACAGAGGGATCATGGTCACCTGAGAGGGGATTACGAGCGCGCCCAGCAGCATCTGAAAGATGCGCTCACGGCCCGCAAATCGCAGCTTGGCGAAGGCGTAGCCCGCCATGGCATTGAAGCAAAGGCTTATGAGCGTAACGGAGCCCGCCACCACAAAGCTGTTTAGCAGATAGCGCCCCATGCCGGCATAGGCGAAGAGCCTGACGTAGTTTGCGATCGTCGGGTGGGAAGGTAGAAACGGCGGAGGAAAGACCTGCGCCCCTCCCGGGGGCATGAACGAAACCGAAAGCATCCATAAAAGCGGCGCAAGACAAATGAGGGCGAGGCCGATCAAAAGTCCGTTTATCGCAGCCCTGGCCAGACGGGAATTCATACCCTTGCTCCCCCCCGGCGCATCAGGCGCACAAACACCGCCGTTGCCGCAAACATTATGAGAAACAGCACAAACGCTTCCGCCGAGGCGATGCCAAGATTCCACCATTTGAAGGCGTCCTGATACATGAGGTAGAGCACGCTCACCGTGCTCTGGAGCGGCCCGCCCTCGGTGATTACGTAGGGCTCGGCAAACAGCTGGAAATATCCCGCCATGGTCAGAATGGAGACCAGCTGGAGAGTTGGTCCCAACATAGGAAGCGTAATGTGCCGGAACTGCGCGGGTGCCGAGGCGCCGTCGATGCGGGCGGCTTCGTACAATTCTTCGGGGATCGACTGCAGGCCCGCCAGAAAGATGATCATGTTGTAGCCGAAGTTTTTCCACACGGCGAAAAGGATGATCGTGGGCATGGCCCAGTGCGGATTGCCAAGCCAGTCGACAGGGTGAACGCCTGCGAGGGAAAGAGCGTAGTTTACCAGCCCGAAACGCGTATTGAAAAGGTAGCGCCAGATAACCGCAACCGCGACCAGGGTGGTCACGACCGGCGCAAAGAGAGCGGTGCGAAAAAAGGGCTTGAAGCGGGCAAGCTTGGAGTGGAGCAGCAGCGCCGCGCCAAGGGAGGTGAGAATGGAGAGCGGAACGCCTGCTGCGACAAAGTAGACCGTATGCCAAATCGCCGCCCAGAAAAGCGGCCGGTGCAGCAAATGCCAGTAGTTGCCAAGGGCAACGAAACGCAGATTGTGAATATCGGCCAGCGCATACAGGTCGAAGTCGGTAAGACTCAACCCGAAGGCGGCAAACACCGGCACGAAGAAAAAGACGCCCAGAACGATCAGCGCCGGCGCCAGGAAAAACCATGCGGCGTATTTATTGCCCGATCCGTGCATGGGCACCCCCATTCAAGACGCGAACGAAAGCGCCGAAGGCGTCGGCGGCTTGCCGCCGGTGAAGCACCCAGCGGCGTTTGGCCAGGATCGCATCGGTACGTCGATCGAGGTCCCTTGCCGCCTGATCCACGCTCAGTTCCCCATGGGCCAGCCGCTCCCCCACTACGCCGATCTGTGAGGCAATCTGCTCCCATTCCGGGACCTTCGGAGTGGGCCGCGCCAGTTCAAGTTGCTCACGAAACGCGGCTACATGCGGGGCAGTAAAGACCCCGCCGCCGCCAAAGGCAGCGGCGCTGCCGGGCCTGGCAGACTCGGCCCCGGCGGCTCGCCGGCGCGGGGGCAGGTCGCCTGTCATGCGGTAGAACCGGCGCTGGACGTCGGGTCGGGATAAATATTCGATGAGCTGCCAGGCGGCGCGCTTGTGGCGGGAGGTGCGAAAAATGACCAGGCTCGCCCCGCCGGCGATGGAGGCCCCGGGCCCGTCGGGACCGGGAAGCGGGGCGGTCGTCCAGGCGTTTTGCAGCGCTTTGGGCATGTGCGCTTCGAGTTCTTCGAGCATCCAGGGGCCGGAGATAAAGAAGGTGAAGTAGCCACCGGCAAACTCGCTCACCTCGTTTGAAATCTCGGCATCGGTGACTTTGGGAGCCCATCGGTTGTGGAACATGTCCGCATAGAATCGCAGCGCTTTTTTGAAACCGGGACTTTCGAAGTTTCCGTAGCGGTCGCCGTTGCGCAGGAGAGGCTCGCTTTGCTGGAGCCCGAACGCAACGAGGGGTTCGAATTCGTTTAGCGGCAGAAGTACCGAGTAACGGCCGGGGCCGACCATTTTCTTGATTGCGGCGAGTTGCTGAGCCCACTGCGCCCAGGTTTTTGGCGGTCGGGTGAATCCTGCCCGGGCGAGCAGATCGCGACGGTAGAAAAGAAGCCGCGTATCGACATACCAGGGCACCCCGTAGAGTGTTTTCCCGATGCGGTTGGTGTCCCGGATTCCCGGGAAGTACTCGTTCGGGTTGATGACTTTGGAAGTCTCTACCCGCGCTGTGAGCGGCGAAAGAGCGCCCACTTCGGCAAATTCGGGGATCCAGGTGTTTCCCATCTGGCAAAGATCGGGCGTCGAGCCGCCGGCGAAGGCGGTTAAAAGCTTTTGGTGCGCGCCGGACCACGGCAGCGTCTGCACATCGACCCGTATCCCGGGGTGTTCGCGCTCAAAAGCCGGGATCAGCAGGCCCACCGCGTCTCCTTCGCGCCCCATGGCCCAGAAAATGAGGGTATTTTTGCCGGCGTCCTTCGCGCTCAAGCCGAGAAGCGCTACGGCTCCGATCAGGCATAGAATGGTGATGACCAGCCACAGGCTGGTACGGGAGATTTTCACACATTGCTCCAGGAATAAAGTCGTGGCTGCCCGGGCAGAACTATTGGAAATATTTGCCAATATTTATAACTGGTTTGCCTCCGGCAGGGGAGGGGTTACACTTAGCCCGTCTAAAAAACAATCCGAAATTTCGCCGCCTCAAGGGACGGCACAGGCCGACAGGATCGGCCGAACACTGGAAGGGCGAACATGCGTCTTACAAAGCTGTTTTGCGTTCTGTCCTGCGCAGTTTTGCTGGTTGCGGCCCTATGGAGCCTGAATGAGCGGGCCTCCGCCAAGGACCGGGTCGCGTGGAAGATTTCCGGGGAGCAGGAACAATTTCTGAAACATCTGCAAAGGAGAACTTTCAACTTCTTCTGGGATACCGCCAATCCGAAAAACGGGCTCATTCCCGACAGTTTCCCCGGTTCGAAATTTTCGAGCGTTGCCGGTGTGGGGTTTGCCCTGGCATCCTATCCGGTCGGGATAGAAGAGCACTATATCACGCGGGAGCAGGGGGCCGAGCGGACCCTTGCGACGCTGAACTTTCTGCTCCATGCCCCCCAGAACGCTTCTGCGGAAGGCGCTGCGGGCTACAAGGGGTTTTTCTACCATTTCCTGCGCATGGATAACGGCCTGCGGTACGGAAAGTCGGAACTTTCCACGATCGACACGGCGCTTCTCATGGCAGGCGTACTTACTTCCGGAACCTATTTCAATGGCGATAACCCCGTAGAGGCCAAAATTCGGGACGATGCCGAGGCGCTCTATCGCCGGGTCGACTGGCCGTGGGCATACTCCAGGGCGCACGAACCGCTTCTCAGCATGGGCTGGACCCCCGAGAAGGGGTATATCCAATATTACTGGACGGGCTATAGCGAAGCGATGATTCTCTACGTTCTCGCCATGGGCTCTCCTACGCACCCGATCGCCGCCGACGCCTGGACCCGTTTTACTTCGACCTACGTGTGGAGCGACCCGTACGGGTATGCCCACGTGAGCTTCGGGCCGCTTTTCGCCTACCAGTACTCCCAGGTGTGGATCGATTTTCGCTCCATTCAGGATGCATACATGCGTGCCAAGGGGATCGACTACTTTGTCAACTCCAGGCGGGCCGTGTACGCCGGCAGGGCCTACTGCATCGCGAACCCCGAGAAATGGCAAGGGTACGGCGACCTTGTGTGGGGGCTTACCGCCTGTAACGGGCCGGGGAGAAACCCGACAAAAGAAGATCCGCGCCCGACCCTTTTCCATGCCTACTGGGCGAGGGGATTTTGCTCGGGGTGCACGAGGGACGATGGAACGATCGCCCCGACAGCCGTTGCGGGCTCCGTTCCCTTTGCGCCCGAAATCACCATTCCAACGCTTGTCTACTTTCGCACCCGGTTCGGAAATGAGATCTATGGAAAGTACGGGTTCAAGGATGCGTTCAACCTCAGCTACCGCACAGGGGAGACCGAGCCTGCGGGCTGGTTTGACACCCATTACCTGGCGATCGACCAGGGGCCTGTGCTTCTTATGATCGAAAACTACCGGACCGGGTTTCTGTGGAACCTCATGAAGAAAAACAGATACATACGGCAAGGGCTCGATCGGGCGGGGTTTACGGGCGGGTGGCTCGGGGCTCCCTCCCGGGAAGCGATCGCGGGAGAAAATCCTTCGAGCTGATTTCGGTCCGAAAAGCGATCTTATTCACCCCTGCGTCCTCAATCGTACGCTTTGCCTGTGCGTTCCGGACCCTGTCTATTGGGTCCGAGCAACGCTTTTTCTTTCAAAAATCCTTCCAAAGCTATATTATCTTCTCAGCTTTACCGACTTTACCGAAATTCAGTCTCTCCATGTGTATCCACGATAGTGCGCAGTGTGAAGCGGAACGCGGGAAAACCTGCAATTAGGCGAGGCATTAGATGGAAAAACCCAAGCTGCTCATTGTAGACGATGACGAGACCATACTCCTGGCAATGAAATGGGCATTCGCCGGAGACTACCAGGTCTTTACCGCAGGGGAAAGGCAGGGCGCTCTCGATCTGTTCAAAAAAGAACGGCCGCCCCTGGTGACCCTGGACCTTGGCCTCCCGCCCCACGCCCAATCCGCCGAAGAGGGATTTCTCACTCTTGCCGGCCTGCTCGAGGAAGACCCTTATGTCAAGGTGATCATCGTTTCCGGTCAGGAAGAGAGGAGCAACGCGCTTACAGCGGTCGACCAGGGCGCGTGTGATTTTTTGTGCAAACCGATGCAGGTGGAAGAGCTGGGAGTAATCCTGCGGCGGGCCTTAAGACTCTATGATTTGGAAAGCGAAAACAGGGTGCTGCGGGCCGCCCGGACGAATAACGCCTTTGATGAGTTGATAGGGGCCAGCCCCCAGATGCAGCAGGTTTTTTTAACGATCGAAAAGGTGGCCGCAACCGATGCGCCAATCCTTATATTCGGAGAAAGCGGTACCGGAAAGGAACTGGTGGCAAAGGCCCTGCACGCAAGAAGCTCGAGAAGGGAGGGGAGCTTTGTCGCCATAAACTGCTCGGCCATCCCGGAGAACCTTATCGAAAGCGAACTGTTCGGCCATGAAAAGGGCGCCTTCACCGGAGCGCATACGCAAAGGAAGGGCCGAATCGAACTCGCCGACAAGGGCACCCTGTTTCTCGACGAGATTGGAGATCTGCCCCTGGCTCTCCAGGTAAAGCTGCTGCGCTTTCTTCAGGAGCACACGATCGAGCGCGTCGGAGGCAGAAAGGAAATTTCAATTGACACACGGGTCATTGCCGCAACCAACGTGGACCTCGATGAGGCGATCCGGGAGGGACGCTTTCGAGAAGACCTCTACTACCGCCTCGGGGTGATAAAGGTACCGGTGCCCCCGCTGCGTGAGCGCTCGGGAGATGTCGAACTGCTGGCCATGAGTTTCCTCGAAAAGTACTCGGCCGAACAGAAACGGGAAGTATTCGGGATAACCCCCAAAGGCATGAACGCGCTCAAAGATCACAGATGGCCGGGCAACGTGCGCGAACTCGAAAACCGGATCCGGAGGGCGGTGATCCTGGTGCAGGGGCGAAAAATTACCGACGAGGACCTGGAGCTTGGCACTCAAAAATCGGGCAGAATGACCCTCAAGGAAGCCCGCCAGAGAGCCGAGCGGGAAATCGTGATGCAAACGCTTAGAGAAAGTAATTTCAATCTCACCAGAGCGGCTGCCAATCTGGGGATCAGCCGCCCCAATCTCTACGAACTGATGGAAAAGCTCGGAATAAAAAAAGACGAAAAACTCGGAGCGCCGGGTTCATAAAATCTCTCACTCTTTTCCCGAGTCGATCTCACCCGTTCGAAAAAGGGTTTCCGCATGATAGGAGCTTCGTACGAACGGGCCGCTGGCTACCCGGGCAAACCCCGATTGCAGGGCATGGTCGCGCCACGCCTCGAACTCTTCCGGGGGAACATAGCGTTCTACGGCAAGGTGATCCGGAGTGGGTTGGAGATATTGCCCCAGGGTGAGCATACTGCAGCCTGCGTCGAGCAGATCCCGGAGGGTCTGCCGGATTTCCTCGGCCGTCTCGCCCAGTCCGAGCATCAGGCCTGACTTGGTCACCCGGGCGGGGTTGCACTCTTTTGCCAGTCGCAGCACCGCCAGCGAGCGGCGGTAATCGGCCTCGGGCCTCACAGACGGGTAGAGACGAGGCACCGTTTCGATGTTGTGATTCAGTACGTCCGGACCGGCTTCGATCACCTTCCGCAGGGCCTCGGGATCGCCCTGAAAATCGGGGATCAGTACCTCCACCCGGCTCTGCGGAGATCTCTCTCGGATGCGCGTAATGGTTCGGGCAAAAAAGGCGGCCCCGCCATCCGGCAGGTCATCGCGGGTAACCGAAGTCACCACCACATGGAGCAGGCCCAGTTTCAGGGCCGCTTCTGCGACCCGCGCGGGTTCTTCCGGGTCCGGGGCTTCCAGGGGCCCGTGATCCACCGCGCAAAAACGACAGTTGCGCGTGCAGCGCGGGCCCATGATCAAAAACGTCGCCGTCCTGCAGGAAAAGCATTCCCATTGATTGGGACATCTGGCCTCCTGGCAGACGGTGTGAAGATTGCCTTCCTTCAAGAGAGACCGTATCCGTTCGAACTCGGGTCCCGTGGGGAGCTTTTTCCTGAGCCAACTGGGTTTGGCCAAACGAAGTTCGGTCATAATCGCCTCTCGAGTAGGGTCCCTTAAAAGATTCTCAGCAGGTCAGACAAGGATGTCTTGCCGCAAACGTTTCGTCGAGCCGCCGCAATTTGGGCCGCCGGGGCGCATCCCGTACAAGCTGGGGATTTTCCCCCGCCTCCTTCACCACCTCTTGAAACGCCTCGATGAATGCATCCAGTTCCTCTTTGCATTCGGTCTCCGTCGGTTCGATCATGATGGCGCCGTGCACCACCAGCGGGAAATAGATCGTAGGCGGGTGGAAGCCGTAGTCCATCAGCCGTTTTACCATATCCAGAGTGGAGACTTTCTGCGTTTCCTGTTTTTTGTCGGAAAATACGCACTCGTGCAGGCTCGGCCTGTCGTAGGGCAGGTGCAGGGTGTCTTTGAGCCTGGCCTTGACGTAGTTGGCATTGAGCACTGCGAACCGGCTCACATTCTTCAGTTCCGCCCCGAGGCTCAGGATATAGGCGTACGCCCTGATCATGACCCCTACGTTGCCGTAAAACCCGTGGAGACGCCCGATCGAGTCCGGGAAATCCCCGCTGAGACTATAGGCGCCGTTTTCTTTAATGATGCGGGGAACCGGCAGGAAGGGCTCCAGGTGCTTTTTGACGCACACGGGACCCGCTCCCGGGCCGCCGCCGCCATGGGGTGTGGAAAATGTCTTGTGTAGGTTCAGGTGCAGCACATCGACGCCGATATCCCCCACCCCCACGATGCCCATGATTGCGTTCATGTTGGCGCCGTCGCAGTAGACCAGGCCCCCCTTGGCATGAACGATATCGGCAATCTCTTTAATATTTTCTTCGAAAAGGCCCAGGGTGTTGGGATTGGTCACCATGATCCCGGCGGTTTGCTCATCCATTACCGCGGCAACCGTTTCCGGGGAGAGCACGCCCCTTTCGTTCGATTTCACATTTACGGGACTGAATCCGCACAGGGCGGCGCTCGCCGGGTTGGTGCCGTGAGCGGTATCGGGGACGATGATTTTGGTGCGTCGCTCCCCCTTGCTCCGGTGAAAGGCATGGATGATCATCATGCCTGTAAGTTCCCCATGTGCCCCCGCCGCCGGCTGAACGCTTACCGCATCCATGCCGGTCACCTCGGCCAGAAGGCCCTGGAGTTCGTACATCAACCGCAGTACCCCCTGCGAGAGGCCGACGGGAAGCAGCGGGTGCGCCCCGGCGAATCCGGGCAGGGCCGCCTGCTTTTCATGGGTCTTGGGATTGTATTTCATGGTGCACGACCCCAGGGGATAGAGTCCGGTATCCACCCCGAAATTCCACGTGGAAAGCCGCGTGTAATGGCGCACCACCTCCGGTTCGCTCAAATCGGGAAAGTCCGGGCCTTCTCCCGTAAGCGATTCTTCCAGGGGAAAATTTTCCACATCCCTGCGGGGAAGAGAAATTCCGCAGCGCCCCTTTTTGCCCTTTTCCATGAGCAAAGGCTCATTGAGTATCAGGCCGGTAGTACCGATCGATTCTTTCATGACACAACCTCTTCCTCCAGGGTTTTCACCAGCAGATCCATGTCCTCGCGGGACTTGGTTTCGGTGACGCACAGCAGGTAGTGGCCGGCAAGCTCCGGATAGAAGGGTGCAAGGGACAGGCCTGCCACGATATTTTTTTCGAGAAGATTTTGATAGATGCTCTCCGAGCCGGGCCGGAACTCGACGACAAACTCATTGAAGGTCGGTCCGGCAAAGGGAATGCGGAAGCCCGCGCCGCGAAGCCGGCTCTTCAGGTACTCGGTCTTGTCATAGTTAAGCCTCGCCATTTCCCGAAGACCCGTTCCGCCAAGGGAAGCCATGTACATGGCAGTTGTGGTTGCGCACAGCCCGGAGTTGGTGCAGATGTTGGAAGTCGCCTTCTCCCGGCGGATATGCTGCTCGCGGGTCGAAAGCGTCAACACGAAGCCTTGCCTGCCGTCGAGATCCATGGTCTTTCCCACCAGACGCCCCGGCATATTGCGTATGTATTCCTTCTTGCAGGCAAACATGCCCATTCCGGGACCTCCGAAGCTCTGCGGAATGCCGAAGCTTTGCCCCTCCCCGCAGGCGATGTCCGCGCCCTGAATCCCCGGGCCTTTCAGCAGACCAAAGGCCATGGGTTCGGTGAAGCAGGAGACAAGCAGGGTCTTTTGGCCCACGGTCGATTCTTTGGCCTGTGCCGGATTTTCGATGCAGCCGAAAAAATTGGGGGACTGCACGGCTACGGCGGCTACGTCGTCGAGTTTCGGCATTTTGGAAAAATCGGTCCTGCCGTCGGCCGAATAGGGCAGTTCGACGATTTCAAACTCCCCCGGCCCCAGGTAGGTCCGAACCACCTGGCGGTAGAAGGGGTGAATCAGGCCGGAGAGCACCACCTTTTTGAGGCGGGTGATGCGGCAGGCCATCAAAAGCGCCTCGGCCAGGGCCGAAGCACCGTCGTACATGGACGCGTTGGCGACATCCAAGCCGAGAAGCGAGGCCACAAGGCTTTGGTACTCAAAGATCGCCTGGAGCGTTCCCTGGCTGATCTCGGGCTGGTAGGGCGTGTAGGCGGTGGAAAATTCCGAACGGCCCAGAAGATAGGAAACCGAGGCCGGGATGAAATGTTCGTAGCTGCCCGCGCCCAGATAGACCTTACACCGGTCGGCAGAACCCATGGTGGCGGCCATCGCCGCCATGTGGCTGTCCAGTTCCCATTCCGTCATGGGTTCGGGCAGATCGAGCGCGCTCTTGCGGCGGCACGCCCCGGGAATGGTGGAGAAAAGATCGTCGAGACTGCCAACCCCCACCACCCGGAGCATTTCGGCGATATCTTCATCGGTGTGCGGCAGATATCTCATTGTCCCAATCCTTTAAGCATCTCCAGATAGGCACCTTTTTTCATCAGCCGGCTCAGCTCGGAAGGGTCGGCGGGTTTTACTTCGATGATCCACCCCTTGCCGTAGGGGTCCTGATTGACAAGGGCAGGCGCCCCCTCAAGCTCTGTATTGACGGCAACAACCTCGCCTCCGAGGGGAATCAACATCTCGGCCACCGCCTTGACCGATTCGAGCGTTCCGAATACATCGCCCTTTTGGAAAGTCGCCCCCACCTCCGGGACTTCCACGAACACGATGTCTCCGAGTTGATCCTGGGCGTAGTCGCTAACCCCGATCCGCACAATGTCGCCTTCGGCCTTTGCCCATTCATGGTCGTCCGAATAGAGCACCTCATCCGATAAACTCAAATCACTCAGTTCCTTCATCTCTTTTCCTCCTTCTTGGCTAGAGCATTTCGCGCATGGCGCGCCGCGCCGTGCGGCCGGGGCGTATGTCCTCTACAATCGTTACGGTGATCTTGCGTAGCCTGTCCTTGAGCACTGCTCTTTCCCCGGGCGCAAGCCTGGTCTTTACCCGTACAAAACCGCAGCTCAGCCCCTTGGGTTCGAACCCTTCCGGCTTGTCAGGTGAGGCAATGCTCACGATGCGCCCCTCCTGGCGGCCGATCCCCATATCCGTAGCACAGGTCAAAACAACTCCGATCTCCGTTCCCGAAGCGTCCAGAACGACCGCGGGGTCACTTGCCGTGACCTTCCGCAGATCGTCTCCCACAAAGGCATGGGTGAACTCGGGATTTTCGATCGCAAGCAGGGCTTTTGAGCCGAGAAAGCTCTTTGTAAAGCCCGTTTGGGCTCCGTTATAGGGCAAGGCGAACGACCAGGGATGATTGATAAAGGGCCAGTGACCGATATCCTGGTGCGACAGGGGCAATACGGCGCCCACCCGCAAAGAATCCCTTGCCCCCAGCCCGCAGGGCGATATGCCAAACGCTTCGCCCGCCTCGAGCAGCATCTGCCAGAGCCGCACGAAATGCGCCGGGTCGATGAAAAGCTCAAAGCCGAATTCCCCGGTGTAGCCGGTGCGCGACACCAGGAGCGGTGTTCCGTCCTTCAGGCGGACCGGTTCGATGGGGAGCGAGGTTTCGCTAAAATAGCCCTTGAATGAAAAGTAGCCCAGCTTGTCAAAGGTGGTTTGCGGGTCCAGGAGAACGGAACCGAGGATTTTGGCCGCCGTGGGCCCCTGTATATCCAGTTTCCCCACCCCGTCGGTCATGTCCTCGATGTGCACGGAAAGCCCGCCCCTTTGCACCGCAAGATGCGCCGCGATCTTTCCCCCCATCCCGGCGTTCACTACGACCAGGTAGGCTTCGTGGCACAACTGGTAGACGATGGCGTCATCGATCGTGTTGCCCGCACTGTCCAGGAAAGCCCCGTAGACGCACCTGCCCGGTATCAGACAGGACCCGCCCGCGCCCAGGCACGCATCGAGATCTTTGGTAAAACAATGCTGGAGAAGCTCCCTTGCCCCCGATCCCCGAAGAGTCAGTACCGCCATGTGGCTCGTGTCGAAAAGACCTGCGCGAGTAAGCACCGAGAGGTGTTCGCCTCTTACCCCCGAAGGATACCAGAGCGGCATGTCGTAGCCGCCGAAATTCGCCATGTTCGCCCCGCTGGCGATATGCCAGGCGTGTAACAGGGTCTTTTTGGGTTGTGTCTCCATCGTGCGCCTCTCCTGCCCCGCGGCCGATTCGAGCCCTAAAAGATGTAAGGAACCCGTAAATTGAAGCTTTTGTACACCACGAAGGTTTCCACCGATTCCACGCCGTGGACCCGCGAGACCTCTTCGGTGTAAAATTGGAGAAGGTCATAGTCATCTTTTAGAAGCACCACGAGCATCAGGTCGAAACGGCCCGTCACAACGCTTACCGAAACGACTCCCTTGAGCTTGCTGAACTCCTCCCCCCTTTTCACAAGGTCCATGTTCTGCAGGCGAACGCCGATCATAACCACCTGGTGCCCCTGAATCGCTTCGGGATTTACCTGACCGGAAATATCAAACACCTCGTCTTCGACAAGCTTCTTTACCCGCGTCCGCACGGTGTTTTCGGTAAGGCCCATCTCCTCGGCGATTCGCTTGAAAGACTTTCGCCCGTCCCGCAGGTGTCTGATAATGGCTAAATTGGTTTCATCGATCCTCATTTGGCTATCCCCCCTCTCCCCGTGTGCGCTCCGGCAATGGCGGAGCCCCCCTGTGCGGGAAAGATTCTATCGCTATTTATGTTTCAGTCAATATAAATTTTGGAAAATTGTCAAGTCATGAAATATCTGGCCGTCATTTTAACACTTACACAATTTTTTGACGTTCACATCGATTTTAGAAAATAATTTTTATGTTTTCATTAATTAATAGCCATTTTTTTCTTGCTTTGAGACCCATCTTCGCTACCATGGCGGAAACCAAAACAGGGGCCAGGCGGCCCGAACCGTTGCAAACAGGAGACAACAGGTCATGGCGGAAAAGATCGCGATCGTAGGGGCGGGCCCCGGCGGGTATGTGGCGGCGGTGCGCGCGGCACAGCTGGGCGGGGAAGTGATTCTCATCGAAGAGGATAACGTCGGGGGGACGTGTCTCAACCGGGGGTGCATCCCCTCGAAGGTGCTGATCACCACCTCCCGGCTCCTGGATTCGTTTGAACGGGCGCAGGAGTTCGGGGTAAGGCTCGAGGGGGCGTTTTGTCCCGACATGCAGACTCTTCTGGAGCGTAAGGAAAAAGTCATACGCGATCAGTCCAAAGGCATTCTCGAACTTTTGCGCCATCACAAGGTGCGCTATGTTTCCGGGAAGGCCTTCTTCGAGAGGCGGGGGCAGATACATGTTGCACTTCCGAATGGCGCGAAAGAGGAAATCTTGTGGGACAAGCTGATCCTTGCCCCCGGTACCCGGCCTCTTGGTTTTTCGGACTTTCCCTTCGACGGAAACGGCGTCATTTCGAGTAACGATGCGCTTGGTCTGCGAGAGATCCCGCAATCGGTCATGATTCTTGGCGGTGGAGTCATCGGATGCGAGTTTGCCTTCATATTTTCTTCTCTGGGTTCGTCTGTGACCATAGTGGAAGCGATGGACCGGCTTCTTCCGCTCCCCTCCGTCGATGAAGCCTGCTCCCGGGTACTTCACCGGGAGATGAAGAAGCGAAAGATCCGCGTGGTGTTGAAGCGAACCGTCGAGGGGGTCGCCTACGAGGACGGGAAACTGTCGGTGACAACCGGTCCCTCGCCGCTCATCGAAGGTCTTGGCGAAAGGGAGCGGCAGCAGGCGGTGGAACCTGTCGAAAAGCTTCTGGTCTGTGTGGGCAGAAAACCGAACACTACCGGCTTGGGGCTCGAAAACCTCGGCGTGAAGCTCGACGAACGCGGTTGGATCATCGCCGACGATCGTATGGAGACCAATGTGGCCGGCGTCTATGCGGTGGGGGACGTTCTTGGCCCCAAAAAAATCATGCTCGCCCACGTGGCTTCGACCGAAGGGATGGTGGCCGCGGAAAACGCCCTGGGAGGGAGCCGCGTGATGGGCTACGAGGCCGTGCCCGGGGCCATTTTCACGCTGCCCGAGGTGGCAAATGTGGGGCTCACCGAGGCCCAGGCCGCTTTGCAAGGGGTTGAGGCGAGGGCGGAGACGGTTCTCTTTCGAGCGCTGGGAAAAGCCCGGGTGATCGGGGAAATCGCCGGCGAGGCCAAGATCGTTTCCGATCGGAAAACGGGCAGAGTGCTCGGGGTCCACCTCGTAGGTCCCCACGCGACCGACCTCATCGCCGAGGCGGCCCTTGCGATGAAGATGGGGGCGACGGTGCAAGACCTTGCCAACACAATCCATGCCCACCCGACCCTTTCCGAGATAATGCTGGAGACTTCTCTCAAATCCCTTGGCATGTCGTTGCACGGCTAACGAGCACAGCCACCATGACAATGTGGTTATGCCTTCTTTCGGGGCTTCAGTGCCTGAGCCAGGAAAAGGGGAATGCGAGCCTTATCGTCACTCGCGAGAGCCAACTCTCCACGTTGGCTCGCTTGAAACCCATCCACCTGTCGTGATGCTCGGAGCGCAGAAATTCATGGTCGTGCTCGTCAAGATCGGTGAGCACGAGCCTCATTGATAATCACGATTGTCGCGGCTGCATAATCGTCGCTTCCACGGGACAGACCGTCACGCAAAGCCCGCATCCATAACAGGCGGCTGCATCGTAGGCCATTTGACCGTCTCCCAGAGATCTGGCATCGAAGGGACATCGTTCGACACATTCGCCGCAATGGATGCACAAAGCGACATCCGTTACAGCGACGTACTCGGATCGGACCATAATATGCTTGCGGCCGTACGACTTTGCTATCTGCATGTCGTGGCAACAGCACGAACAGCAACTGCAAAGGGCGGCGAGTTCATGGTCGGGCATATAGAGACTCATGTGGACCAGCCCGCTTTCATTGGCTTTTTTCAAGACCCGGGCGGCTTCCGATAAGGATATGTAGCGCGCTTCGCCTTTTGCGACAAATCTGTCGCCAAACTCGTTGAGAAATAAACATACGTCCAATGGTTTGTCACAACGCCCGTAATGGGTCCTGCATCTGCAATTACTGAGCGCTACGGACCTTGCGTTCCGCAGCAGCTCCAACGCCTGGTCGGTAGGGAGGACCCACTGTTGGGCGTCAAGGGATTCGAAGACAGGAATTACTTTTGAAGAAAAGGATATCTGGCCCTTGCTCAGCCACTGGTCGTACTTGGCGATATACGGTTCAAGGTAGGGATCCATGCTCTCCGTTCGATCCAGGCTCTCATCCTTCGTTTCCATGAATTCTTCCCCTCGGACTCCCAAGTGATTACGCACATTTCTTCAGTCGGGCTGCCTAAGACGGCATTCTCTTGGTTGTTATTCGATTTCACCGTCCCTTGCAGGGTTAATTCGAACACACATTCCGCGCGATCTCTTCGGCCTCTGCCAAAATATCCCCGTGAGTTTCTATCGCTCCGGAATCGCGTACTCCGCAAGCCCGGATAAGGTGGCTTTCGGCAAAACCGTACCATTTCAGGAAGTAATCGTACCTCGGGAAGATATCGCCGAATAACTCCTTGTCAGGATTGCCCTGTGTCAGTGCAAACACAAGCTTCTTGCCGGCAGAAAGGCGAACGGGATTGGGATTGGTCAGGTAATCGGGCTTCAGGAAAGAGTAAAAGCGGTCTATCGCCCCCTTCATTTGGCTCGATATTTCGCCAAAGTAAACGGGAGAAGCCATTACCAGTACGTCACACTCCTGCACGGCTTCCAGGACTTCCGCCAGATCGTCTTTCAATGCGCATTTATCAAGCTTTGTCTTGCATCCCATACAGGCCTGGCATCCCCGGTACTTAAGCTCATTTAAACGATAAGTCTTTGTTTGAACTCCTAATTCTTCAGCGGTATCGATAAACCGTTGCGCGATGGCAGAGCTGTTTGATTTGGCCCTCGGACTTCCAAGTAAGCAGACAATTTTCATCACTTTCCTCCATTTCGCAGCCGTCTGGTTAATCATCGGTCATTTGGATCACGAACCGCTTGCGGCGGCCGTCAGTTTCACGCCTAAATCGAAGGCGCGTTTGCAGTCAAGCGGGAAGATCTCCTCGTGTCGCTTCTTCTTCGCCTCCGCGTCCCAGCAGGTTGACAGGTATTTCGAGTAGTCGCTGAACTGGTAAGTGTCCGTACAGAGCAAAAGATCGCAGATCCCGAAGGTGTGGCCAAAAAGGTCCTGTGAGGCGGCGAAGGTTTTGTCATACTTACGGACGGCCAGGTCCTTTTCGGCGGTATTCATCGTATATATCAGTCCAACCTGGAGCTTGCCGGGAAATATGGGGGCATAACCGGGTGTGTAAGTCCGAAACGGAAATAGAAGCCGTTCCATAAACGACCTCATCTCCCCGGTTTCTGCGCCGAAGTATACCGGGGTTCCCAGGATGAGGACATCGGACTCCGACACTTTCTTCAAGATGGGCGCCAGGCCGTCCTTCACTGCGCACCGGCCATAGCTCCCGCCGCCTATTTCTTTACAGGCAAAGCAACTCCTGCAGCCCTTGGAGTCAACGTCGTAGAGATGTACCATTTCCGTTTCTGCACCATTTTTGGCGGCGCCTGCCAAGGCGTGCTCGATCAGGCTTGCGGTATTCCAATTCTTCCTGGGACTGCCATTAACTCCAATCGCTCTCATGTGTCCTCCTTGTTACCCGGGATGATTCGCATCCGGTCGGACCGGCAACTCACTCCCACAACGGTTCGACTATTTTCGAACGGTTCGAAAATAGTCGAACCGTATTGCGCGGTCAAGCATTTTTTTGTATACTGCCGGATGAAAGAGAGAAAACATGGTAGCGCAATGTATCGAACATGAGCAGCCGTCCCGCGACAGGATCGCTCTTCCCAAAGTGCTTCACGCGCTAAGCGACCCGGTACGGTTGGAGATAGTGCTCAAACTCGCCAATGCAGGTGAAGTCACGTGCGGGTGTTTCGGTTTGGCCATGCCCAAGTCTTCCTTATCCCACCATTTCAAGGTTTTGAGGAATTCAGGCGTAGTCGCCACAAGGCGTGAAGGCAAGGAGTGGGTCAACAGCCTGCGAAGAGAGGATCTCGACGCATTGTTTCCGGGAGTCCTCGAGTCGGTCATCGCCGCGGCGCGCGCGGAACAGCAATTGGAGTCCCGGCGCAGATAGCGGGTATGGGACGCCGGCATGAGCGGGGCGAAAAAGCGAGGCATTCGATTCGTCCGACCGGTAAGGCTCAACTCGAAGGCCTGCCCGCCGCGCCGTCCACCCCGTCTGGAGCGGCTTTTCGGCGAACCGTCGGTTTTTGGCGCTCAGCCGTGACAGGGCCTCTGGGCATCGAGAAACTGCAGCGGAACCATGAGGTGGATGTTTTCACGCGTGGTGAGCCCGAACTTGACCGTTTCCTCAGCCGCCATGCACTGCAGGCGCAACGAATGAACTCCTCCCAAATCAGTCTGAGCCGCCGGATGGTGATCGGGTACCACACGATTGTCGCAGGTGAAGTTCGCCATGGCGAAGCGCCTGAGCGTGTCATAAAGGGAATGCCGTGTCATCCCCCGCTGCTTCTCGACGCCCCGGGGCGCGCCCGCAGGTGGCCGATATGGTCGGCGTACGCGCCCTTGCCGTTCACGCAAAAGACGACACATTCTACCTCCATTTCGGGTTCATGCCTTCGCCCACCGACAGCCGACATCTCTTTATGCTCATCAAGGACATCCGCGCTATAGCCGGAAATTAGGGAGCCTCTTGCAACCAGTGCGAAGACCGGGAGGGGCGGGGCAGATTCCCCCCTTTTTTTAAGGGGGGCAAAGGGGGATTTGAATTCTCTGCACACGCCTAAGGGCGCAAAATCCCCCTCGATTCCCCTTTTAAAAAGGGGGAAGAAGAAAGCACCGCTCGTGCCTGTCCACAGGCAGTTTTGCAAGAGGGTCCAGGGGGTTCAATTTTCCTGTTCTTATTTTCCCCGATGGTTTACAAGTAGGATACGTTTCCCGTTACGGATTGTTTTTGTGCATTTAGACCAGGGCCTCGGTTGGGGCCGAGGCTGTTTTTTCTTTCCAGGGCTTTTGGAGGCAGGTCGGGTGTGAGCGAAAATAATCGGAAAAGTACGTTGCAGGCCGCTGAAGTGACCGTTTTCCAGGCAGGTGAGCAGATAATCCCGCAGGGTTTTGAGTGCCCCTGGTTTTATGTGATTCTGAGCGGGCAGGTGATGCTCAGCCAGAACGGGACGAAACTGAGGACCCTTGGCGAGCAGGATATTTTCGGCCTGGAGAGCCTGTTGCTCAAACGGCCTTCACACTATGCGGCCGAAGCCGTGCACAGATGCAGGATTGCCAGATACGGACACGAGGTGCTCGACCGGCTCATTCGTCAAAGCCCCCGGATGGTTGAAGGAGTTTTGGTGTCCATCCTGCGCCAGCTGACCCAGACGGCTTTGAACCTGCTCGAGCCTTCTTCGCAAGTTCTGCCGGCGGATAAAGAGAGCCTGCGATTTTTTTCAGACGGGGAAGCGATCCTAGAGGAGACGGGGAGCGAGTGGGCGCTCTACCGGCTCATCACCGGCCGCTGCAAGGTAAGCGGGGCGGGGCGGGAAATCACCCAAATCAGCCGGCCCGGCGATTTTTTCGGCACTCCTCTTTCGCCCCGCAACTCCTGTGTGCGGAGCATCGGCCAAAGCGTAGTCGAAAAGTACGGTGCGGGCGACCTCCATACGATCGTAAGAGATTATCCCGATGCAGCGTTACGGATCATGGAGGCGATGATCGAACGGGATCGGGACGGGCGGCTGGCGCCGCAGCCGGATTGCCAAGCCGGGAGCGCCGCTACCTGCGGTGGCGGCGGGGCCGTTGGGGTAGACAAGAAGACAGCACGATAAAGGGGTAACGGCCCGCCCGCGAAGCAGGCGGGCAACCCGGCAGGCGGTCCCACCGCCCGGTGGAAACAGGTAAACAGAATATGTCCGAACCACTTTTGCATTCATGCGCTCCGCGCCGATTGTACGTGCAGACCTTCGGCTGCCAGATGAACGAATACGATTCGCTGCAGGTGCAGCGGCAGCTGGCGGCTCTGGGCTACCAACCGGTGGAGGAGATGAACCGGGCCGACCTTATCTTTTTAAACACGTGCTCTGTGCGGGGAAAGGCGGAACAAAAGGTCCACTCTTTTCTGGGAAGGCTGCGGCGGCTAAAGGAGGCAAACCCCGCTCTCAGGATCATCGTCGGAGGGTGCGTTGCCCAGCAGCTCGGGCAAAAACTGCTCGACAGGTTCGAGTATCTGGATCTGGTGGTAGGCACAAGGGCGGTCAACTCGATCGGGCAGTTGCTCCAACAGGTGGAAGAAAGCGGCCGCAGGGGGGCCTTTTTGCACGATGACGGAAACTGCGGTCCCGTGTTTCAACCTCAGGAGATTTTGCCGCAACCGGGGATAACGGCCCCGGTCACCATAATGCAGGGCTGCAACAATCATTGCGCCTACTGCATCGTGCCGGCGGTGCGTGGAGCCGAGCGGAGCAGGCGGCCGGGGGAGATTCTCGAAGAGATACGGCTGCTCGAACTTTCGGGGGTACGGGAGGTGCTTCTGCTGGGCCAGAATGTCAACTCCTACGGAAGGGGCCTGGAGGAGCCGATCGACTTTGCGGGGCTTTTGCGGCGGATCGTGGCCGAGACGCGTGTAGCGCGCATACGGTTTACTACCTCTCACCCCAAAGACCTGACCGAGGATCTGATGAATTGCTTTGCCGAGCTGGGCCCGCTTTGCAAACACCTTCATCTTCCCGTCCAGGCCGGCTCGGACACCATCCTGGCCCGTATGAACAGGCGCTATACCGCCGGAGAGTACAGGGAAAAAGTGGCGCGGCTACGCCGGATTTGTCCGCAAATAGCTCTTACCTCCGATATCATCGTCGGATTTCCCGGGGAGACCGAAGAAGACTTTGGCAAGACCATGGAACTGATCGAAGACATCCGGTTCGACAATCTTTTTTCCTTCCGCTATTCGGACCGTCCGAACACGCGGGCGAGCGGATTTGCAGACAAGGTGGACGGGCAGGCCGCAGCGCGCAGGCTGGTCGAACTCCAGGGCCGTCAGGCGGCGATCACGCTGGAGAAAAATCTGGCCGAGACCGGATCGCTTCGGGAGGTGCTCGTCGAAGGACCCAGCAAAGCCTCCCACGGGCAGATCACCGGGCGCACCTCGCAAAACAGGATCGTGAACTTCGAAGGACCCGTTTCTGCCACGGGGAAAATTTTGCCTGTAAGAATCGTAGCCGCCTATCTGCACTCGCTAAAAGGGACAGTGAGCAGCGAGTAGTGACCAGCTGGGGATGGTTTTTTCTGTTCACTGTTCACCGGTCACTGTTCACTGAATAAGTGACACCGACCTTGCCTCTCCTGCCCTTTGCGGTTATAGTGTCCGGTAAGGCCTGCCTGCAAGGAAACCTCTTGACCACCGACAGCCAAATCCAGGCCGGGGGACGCCGGAACTACTTTGGAGGTATCTATGTTCAAAGAGATGAAAGTGACCGGGTTGGTGATGGATCCCCATTCGAACACACCGATCCTGGTACTCAAAGACATTGCCGACGAAACAACGCTCCCGATCTGGATAGGTCTTCTCGAGGCCACGGCGATCGCTACCGAACTGGAAAACATCCAGTTCCCGCGCCCCATGACTCATGATCTGATCCGGAGCCTTTTCGATATTCTGGAAGTCAAAGTGGAGCGTATCGAGGTCTGCGAGCTGAAAAACAATACCTATTACGCCCTTATCCACATCCGGAACGGCGAACAGCTCACCTCCATAGACTCGCGCCCGAGCGACGCGATCGCTATCGCGCTCCGGACCAACGCCCCCATTTTTGTCAAAGACGAGGTGATTTCCAAGTACCTCAAATCCGATGAGGCCAAACCCTCTTTTGACGAAAAAAACAAGGAGCAGTGGAGCGAAATGCTCGACAAGCTCGATCCTTCCGATTTTAGCAAATATAAGATGTAAAACTGCGACGGGGAAAGGCGGTGTCGTTTCCCCCCGAGCCCTTTTTCTGAGCCCCGGAGGAGCGAATCCCCCGGCTGCCGGTTGTCTATTGTTTTCTGCAACCAACAACTAACAACCAACGACTGTAATTGGGGGGGCAATGAAGTTGGACAGTGCGCGTTTGGCGAGGCTGATCGCAGTGGCCGCCGGAAGGCAGCCGGCCGACCTGTGTATCAAGGGATGCCGCCTGGTAAATGTTTTTACCGGGAAGATCGAAGAAGCGGATCTGGCCGTGTGCGAGGGCTTCATTGCCGGGGTGGGCGCCTATGAGGGCAAGTGTACCCTTCGGGCCGAGGGAATGTTTGTGAGCCCCGGCTTTATCGACGGGCACATTCACATCGAGAGCACTCTGCTGAGCCCCGAATATTTCTGTGCGGCGGTGCTGCCCCGGGGGACGAGCGGTGTTGTCGCCGACCCGCACGAGATCGCAAACGTGCTCGGACTGGAGGGGATCCGCTATTTCGCCGAATGCGCACGAAGGGTTCCGCTCGATATTTTTCTCAATCTGCCGAGCTGTGTGCCCGCTTCTCCCCTCGAGACTTCCGGGGCAAATCTGCGGGCTGTCGACCTCGAGTCGCTTCTGCCCGACGAAACTATCCTCGGTCTTGCGGAAATGATGAACTTTCCGGGCGTCATCGGTGCGAACGCAGAGGTGTGCGACAAGCTCCTGCTTTTTCAGGATTCGGTCCTGGACGGCCATTGTCCGGGACTAACGGGCAGGGACTTAAACGCCTATATCGCCGCGGGGATCGGTTCGGACCACGAATGCACCTCGGCACGGGAGGCGGCGGAAAAGCTCTCGCGCGGCATGGCGGTCATGATTCGCCAGGGGAGCCAGTCAAAGGATCTTGCAAAGCTCATCGGCGTTGTCGACGATTCCACCTGGCAGCGGTGCATGTTCGTAACCGATGATCTGCACCCCGACGATCTGCTCGAAAAAGGCCACCTGAACGCCATCGTAAATGATGCGATGGCGTTGGGGATGGACCCGGTGCGCGCGATCGCCATGGCCTCCTGGACCCCGGCCAACTATTTTCGCCTCAAAAGGCGGGGGGCGCTTGCCCCGGGATTTTTTGCCGATTTCAGCCTCAGCCCGACTCTCAATCCCTGGAACCCGGTGCGGGTGTTTAAAAGTGGACTCGAAATTGCCGCCGAGCGCAAACTGCTGGTTGATCCGGCCTCGTGGCGCGTGCCGACTGCACCCCGAAGCCCCATGAATCTTGGCGAAATCCTTCCGGAACATCTGCTCGTAGCGGCCGAAGGCAGGAGTGTGCGGGTGATCGAAGTGCTCGAGGCGACGCTTTTTACACGTAGCCTCTCCATGGAGCCCGCAATCGAAAACGGGTTTGCGGTAAGCGACGCGGGGCGTGACCTCTTAAAGGCGGCGGTCTACAACCGGTACGTTCCGGGCAGAAAACCGGCCGTCGGCTTCGTACACGGTCTCGGGCTGAAAAAAGGAGCCATCGCCACCTCCGTTGCCCACGATTCGCATAATGTCATTGCGGTCGGGGTTTCGGATGCTGATATTGTGTCAGCGGTGTGCGCGCTGCGAGATAGCGGCGGGGGCATGGCGGCGGCATCGGAGGGCAGGGTAGAAATTCTGCCTCTCCCCATTGCCGGGCTCATGTCCGGGCAGGCGGCGCCGGAAGTATCCCGAGGACTGCAAAACTTGAAGGCATGCGCGAAAGCGTGGGGGGCGAAGCTGGAAAACCCCTTCATGGCGCTTTCCTTTTTGTCGCTTTCGGTCATCCCGGAGCTCAAACTGACCGATCTTGGCCTTGTAGATGTTTTGAAATTTTCGCATGTACCTCTGTTCGAAGAGGAGTGATGGGAAAAAAGGCGGGTTGGATGCGAGGAATGAAAGGTCTGGCTTATGCTGGGGCTCAGTGCGCATCCTAGCGAATTGCAGTGTTGAAACACCGGGTGACGGGGAGTTAGAATTTATGGGGGTACAAATTTAACCGACTACTGGATCTCTCAGTATGGAGGTTGTACAATCTGTTGCCCAACTTTATCATGATCAGAACTGGATCTATGAAGAAGCCGCGAATATATGTTGACACCTCTGTGATCGGAGGCTGCTTCGATCCGGAATTTGAGCCCTGGTCAGTTGGTCTGATTGAGGATTTTCGGAGGCGGATATTCAAGCTGGTGCTCTCAGATGTGACCGCGGCCGAGGTGGCATCTGCTCCTGAGATTGTGCGGGATCTCCACGCAGAGCTCCTGTTATTATCTGAGATCCTGACGGTTACAGAGGAAGCTTTAGATGTCCTGGCTGCATACGAAGGCCACCACATCCTAAACGCCCGCTTCCGAAATGACTTGCTCCATATCGCGTTGGCCACTGTGGCAGATGTGGATGTCCTGGTTTAGCTGGAACTTTCGACATATTGTAAGATTTGATAGGATCCAGCAATTCAATGCGATTAATCTTGCGCTTGGTTACAAATCTTTGGGGATCTACTCGCCCCGGGAGGTAACAACCTATGGTCGAGAAAATTCGACTCAAAACTGTTGATTTGATTAGACGCATTCGTGATGAACAGGCGCAGGTACTCTCAGGTAAATCGAGGACCCAGATAATCGACTTTTTCAAAAAGGCGGGAGAGGCGGCGCGAAACGAGGCAGAGCAGAAACGTGCAAGTCGGTCCCACAAGCAGGGATGAGAGTAGTTCTCGGCATTGATGCGGCCTGGACCCGGGACGAACCTAGCGGCTGTGCGGTTGTGGCCTCTCGCCCAGGCGGGAAGTGGCGATGCTGCGGCGTTGCGCCGCCGACAATTTAGTATCGGCCGAATTCGGCTCGGCCTGGCATGCTCGGCGAGTCTTTTTCTGTCCAGCTTAAGCAAGCAGGTTACGGCATTGCGCATAAAGGGGTGGGTGTCGGGACTCTCAAGAAGGTTGTGGACGTCTATCCTCACCCGACGCTCCTCGTGCTTTTAGATCGAGGGTTCCGGGTGCCATACAAAGTGGGCAAATCTCTGAGGTATCGGCCCGGGGTCCAAAAGAGTCGGCGGATTGCGGCTATCATTGGTGAGCTTCGGACAATTAACCGGGCTCTCGTCAGTGTTTTTGGCGAGCGGAACGGAATCATTGTTCCGGATGATGCCAGTGACGCCTCGCGAGTTCTGTTTGCTTGACCGGTCCCTCTACATCGTCTCGCTGTTTTGAGGGGGGCCAATGCGCAAAATGTGTCAGGCGGTTTTCAACTTTTGAACTCTCTTGAAACATGAGAGATTATGGAGGATTTTCGATGAGTGTTCTATCCTGTCATGCCGTTAGCGATGTTATCAATTTCGCGATCGAAAAAGAAGAAAAGGCGATGCAGTTTTACCAGGACTGCGCCGGGCGCGCGAAGAACCCGGGCATCCGGGAGCTTTTCCGCGAAATGGCGGCTGAGGAGCAAAAGCACAGGGACCTGCTCAAAAACCTGGACGTGCTCAACCTGGGCGCGGTCCAGCTCAAAAAGGTGGAGAACCTCAAAATCAGCGACTATCTGGTGGAAGTGACTTTTTCGGAAAACATCACCTACCAGGAGGCCCTCATCATTGCGATGAAAAAAGAGGAAAAGGCCATGGCGTTCTATGGTTCCTGGAAGGATAAATGCGTGGACGAAAAAGCTTCCAAACTCTTTCAACTTCTCGAAAACGAGGAAGAAAAACACAAGCAGAAGCTCGAAAAACTCTACGACGAGGACATCCTGGGCTGGGATTGAGAAGCGAAAAAAGGGACGCGCAGCGGCGTGGGGGGGGAGGGGCGACAGCTCCCTCCCTCTTTTCGATTCGCCGCCCGGATGACTCTCGGGAAGATGAGGTTTATAATAAACATGAATCTGAGGCGACAATGATCAATCCAAATTGTATATGAGGGGCATCCGATGCATGGCGAACCTCCGAATTTTCCCGACCAGGAAACTCTTGAAAAAGAGCTGAGCGATTATCTGACCAAAAAATACGGTTACCGGATCAAGGTTATCTCGCCCATGATGGCTACAGAACACACCCGGGAACCGGGGGAGGGGGCAGGGACATCGGGCGGTATCGAAAATATTCGGTTCGATATGAAGCCCGAGGAGCTCGAAGCCTACCTCGACCGGTACGTAATCCGCCAGGACGAGCCCAAGGCCGTCCTGGCCACAAAGATTTGCACGCACTACAACCGGATCAGGTACCTCAAGAGCCTGTCCCGGTTCGGGTCCGAACCGATGGTTGGAAGGATAAAAAACAATATCCTTCTGATCGGCCCGACCGGTGTGGGCAAGACCTATCTGGTGAAGCTCATCGCCCAGAAGCTGGGGGTGCCCTTTGTGAAAGGCGACGCCACCAAGTTCAGTGAAACCGGCTATGTGGGCGGAGATGTGGAAGATCTGGTGCGCGAGTTGGTGATCCAGGCAAACGAAGACATCGAATTCGCCGAGCACGGCATAATTTACATAGACGAGATCGATAAGATTGCTTCTTCGCAGCACCTGATCGGCCCCGACGTCTCGAGGACCGGTGTCCAGAGGGCGCTTCTAAAACCCATGGAGGAGACCGAAGTCGATCTCAAGGTCCCCCACGACCCGATCTCGCAGATGCAGGCGATCGAGCAGTTCCGCAAGACCGGCAAACGCGAGAAGCGCACCGTTAATACGAAAAACATACTCTTCATCATGAGCGGCGCCTTCAACGGTTTGGCAGAGATTATCAAACGGCGGCTCCAGAAGCAGGAAATCGGATTCGGTGCCCAGGTGCACAGCCGCGATAACGATTTTCGGTTCCTACGGCATGTAAAGGCCGAGGATCTGATCGAATTCGGCTTCGAAAGCGAGTTCGTGGGGCGAATCCCCGTCGTTGCGGTCTTAGAGCCGCTGGAAGTCTCGGATTTGCTCGACATTCTCAAAAACCCCAATAATCCCATCATCAATGCCAAGAAGGAAGATTTCCGCAGCTACGGAATCGACATAAGATTTGAAAACGAATCTCTTAGCATAATCGCAGAACGGGCCTTTCTCGAAAAAACCGGTGCGCGCGGACTGGTGAGCGTGCTCGAAAGGGTCGTGCTTCCGTTTGAAAAAAAGCTTCCCTCCTCGGAAATCCGCCACTTTGCGGTTACCGCCGACATTGCCAAGAGCCCGGAGGAGGAGTTGAAAAAGCTGCTCGAGGCCCCGTCGGGAAAAAATTCGGAGATCTACGCGAGGTTGGTCGAGGAAGAAAAGGCTCTCGTGCGGGAAAATGTCTTACAGACACGAAAGCAGTTCGCCGAGAATTACCCGCTCATCTTCACCCCCGACAGGACGGAGCTTGTGATAAACCATCACGTGAAGACCGGCATTTCCGCCGAGGCGGTCTTCGGGGAAGTCCGGTCACTCTATGAACAGGTGAGGGGATTTGAGTCCGATTTTTATGAAAAACATGGCTTCAAGGTTCATTTCAACGAGCAGGCCTTAAACGAGATAATCTTCGAGGCCCTGCAGCAAAATGAAAGTGCCACCGCCATCTGCAACAGGATTTCAGTCGACTACGACTACGGTTTCCGGCTGATATCGGACCGAAGCGGGCGCACCCAGTTCATCATCCCCAGAGAAGCGGTGGTCGACCATCAGAAGTATCTGGACGAGTTGATTCGCGACAGTTACAAGCAATACCCTCTAAGGCCGGGCGAGGTTGCCAAGGAAAGATAAACCTGAATCCACCGCAGCATTTCTGCCAGGAAAAGAAGCGGGAAGCAGGAAGAAAACAGCCTCCCGCGTCTTTTCGTGGTTTCCCGGTGTGTCCCGTCGGGCCATGAATTGCTGCGGTGGATTGTTAATTTCACCGGTCTTTTACAGGTAATATGGCGTTTTCCGGACAGATCTGCGCGCACACCGAACAGCCCGTGCACTGAGCGGGATCGATCCACGGCCTGCCTTCGCGGATAGAAAACGCGGGGCACCCCAGCCGGTTGATGCAATCGCGGTGATCCCTGCATTTCTCCAAATCCACCCGGTATCTGCGGGAGCTTTGCAGCTTGAGGCCCCTGGCGTAAAGCGTACACATCTCCCGGGAAATGACGACCGAGACTCCCTTGTGCGCGAGGGCTTTTTTTACGGCCTCGATGCTCTTGCGCACCTTGAAGGGCTCGATTACGGTCACGTTGCTCACCCCCGCCGCGCGCACGAGGTCTTCGATGGAAACCCGCCCGTAGCCGGAGAGTCCCAGCAGGTTCATATCCACCCCCGGATTCGGCTGGTGGCCGGTCATGGCCGTCGTGCCGTTGTCCAGAATGACGACGGTAAAATCATGGTTGTTGAAAACAGCGTTCAGGAGGCCCTGAACGCCGCTGTGGAAAAATGTCGAATCGCCGATAAAGGAGATGACCTTTTTGCCGGTTGCCCTGGAAAACCCCGAGGAAGTGCTTATGGAGGAGCCCATGCAGATTTGAAAATCGGCCATGGAAAGCGGGGGGAGCACTCCCAGGGTATAGCAGCCGATATCGGAAGGGTATATGGTGTCAAGCCCTTCGGCCGCCTGCTTGACGATGTAGTAGGTCGCCCGGTGAGAACATCCGGCGCACAGGTTGGGCGGGCGCTCCGGGATCTCGGGTAGATCCGAGATCTCGACGGGCTTTACCGGTTTATCGGCTACCCCGAAGCAGTTGGCGATAACGCTTCGCACCAGCGCCGGGTTGAATTCATAGAGGAGCGGGAAACGGCCTTGGCCCTTTCCCTCGATCGGGACGATGAGCCCGCGCCGGTGGGCGATACCTCGTGTTGCATCCTCCATGATCGGTTCGCCTTCCTCGGCAACCAGCACCTTGTTGCATCCGGCAAGAAAGTCTCCGATCATTTTTTCGGGCATGGGGTTGGAAAACCCGATCCTGAGTATTTTGGCGTCCAGCCCCAGTTCCTGTACCGCATCGGAGACGTAGTTGTAGCTGACCCCGTTGCAGATGATCCCCTTGGGGCCGTTGCCCTCGATGAAGTTATAGGGACTCTTTTCGGAGATATCCCTGGCAACGCCGATGGTTTCGAGAAGCTTCGCGTGAAGCTTTCTGGATACGGCGGGTATCGCCACGTACCGGAAGGGGTCTTTTGTAAAATCCCCGTTCTTTTTTACCGGCGTAATTTCTCCGAGAGTGACAATTCCGGTCGAATGGTTGATGCGCGTCGTGGTCCGGAACAGTACCGGCTCCTGGAGCTTTTCGGAAAGCTCGAAGGCGTATCGGATCATCTCCTTTGCTTCGTCTATCGAAGAGGGCTCCAGTACCGAAAGACCGGAAAGCTTGCCGTAATAGCGGTTGTCCTGCTCGTTCTGGCTCGAAAACATGAAGGGATCGTCGGCTGTGAGGATGACCATGCCGCCACGAACCCCCAGGTATGCCAGGGTCATGAGGGGGTCGGCCGCCACATTCAATCCCACGTGTTTCATGATCGCCATGCTGCGCAGACCCGAGTTGGCCCACCCGGCTGCCACCTCGAGGGCCACCTTTTCGTTGGTGCAGTACTCGAAGCAAAGCTCGCTTTCCCGCGAAATATCAAAAAGGTTGGCGGAGATTTCAGACGACGGGGTCCCGGGGTAGGTCGCGCCGAAGGCAAGACCCGCCTCGACGGCGCCCCGCGCAATCGCTTCATTTCCCAGCAGGAGCATCTTTTCGCCTGTTTTTTTGGAAAGCAGTTTGTGCATGGTTCAATCCCTCAATTCGGAAGGGGGTTTGTGAAAGCCTCGATATCGAGAATAGATCACATTTTACGTCATGCACCTTCCAGGGGCAAGATAAAGGCCTACCCGTTCACCATGAGCCACAGTTCTTTTATGATTTCTTTCACCTGGCCGGCCCGGGCGTTCATCTCGGTTGACTCCGAGGCCGATTCCTCAGCGCCTGCCGCATTTTGCTGGACGACCTTGTCCATTTCCCCGATCGCCTGGTTGATCTGTTCGATTCCCCTGGCCTGTTCCTGGGAGGCCGCCGAGATATCACCGATGAGTTCGCCGGTTTTCTCCACCTCCTGGACGACCTCGCGGTATTCTGTTACGGTTTTTTGCGCCAGCCCCGATCCCCTGTCGATTTTTTGAATGATGACCCGGATCAGGCCGGCGGTATCTTTCGCCGCCCCGGCCGACTTCATGGCAAGGCTTCTGACCTCATCGGCCACGACCGCAAAGCCGGCGCCGGCCGCTCCGGCCCGCGCCGCTTCGACTGCCGCGTTCAATGCCAGCAAATTTGTCTGGAAGGCTATCTCATCAATTGTCTTGATGATCTTGGAGGTCTCTTCGCTTGCCTCGGATATCTCTTCCATCGATGCGGTAAGCTCGCCCATCGATCGAGCCGAGCGGGCAACCGTTTCTTTGGTCAGTATCATCAGTTTGTTAGCCTCACGGGCATTATCGGCGTTCTGCCGGATCATCGAAGAGACCTCCTCAAGGGATGCGGAGGTCTCCTCGATGGCGGAGGCCTGCTCGGAGGCGCCCTGCGCCAGCCGATGACTTGCTGCCCCCAGTTCGGAGGCTACCGAAGAGACCGATTCGGAGGCATTTGCGAGCTTTTCTGCCAGGTGCGCGACCGGCCTCGAAATAGTGCGCCCGACGGCGAAAGATAACGTGGCTGTGGCGGCAGCGAGTGAAAAGAATAAGGCGAGAACCCATCGGATCCGGGCGGCGGCGCCGGCTTTGAGGCGATTGATTTCCTTACTTATGATTGCCAGTTCTTCCTTTTTCAGCGCTGCGACATCCTTCACCTGCCGTGAGCCATCGAGAAAAAACATCTCGGCATCGACCCCGTAGTAGCCTGTTGCCGCCTTTCTGATTACAACAAAGACGGTGTTAGACACATTGACCCAGGCTTGCTCTTTGGGGAAGGAGCGGATTTTTTTGAGCATTGCCTGATCGACGTTCAGAACCGGGGTGTCCAGGCCCGAGTAGACGCGTGCATAGAGCCCCATAATGGTTTCCAATTCGGGGCTGGTAACGGGGCGATCGGCCCCGAGCACATTTCTTAAAACCGCCCTCAGTTTTTGCGCGCTTTCGCCAACGCTTTCAAAAAGTGCTACGTCCTGCAGCTTTTTGTCCAACCCGACGACGCTTCTGGCGTCTATCGCCGCCTTTTCCGCAGCCATTACGGTTGCAATAATGCCGGAATAGCCTTTCAGACTTTTTTCCAGTCGAATTTTACTGTCCACACCCGAGCGCAGTCCGTTCAGGTCGGACAACGCCCGGCGTGCTGCATCCCGGTCCTTTGCAGCGATTTTCGCAAGAGCCGGACTCTTCAGGAAGTCTGCCACAGCGGGATCGGTCATTTTTCGCTTCGTCACCACCTGCCCCCGATCGATGATGCTTTTGAGAAACAGGCTGGAGTATTCGCTTTCCGCCTGGAGAGTTGAAACCAGGTGTGAAGCCGAGTTTATGAGCTCCACATTCAAAGCGATCCTATCGGTAGCATTGATAATCCTTCGTTCCTTGAGGACCATGAAGCAGGCGAACGCCATAAATACGGCAATGGGAATACAGGTCAATGCGAGGATTTTCCGATTGATGCTGAAATTCATGAAACTACCTTTCCTGAACGTTCGTTTTAGTTGAGAAAGAATAGTTCGCCCATAACTCCGTCCCACTTTGGAGACAGCGTTTCGAGGCTCATCCCGGACTGTAGTCGGCTGGAATGCCTTGTAACAGTATTACGGGGAGGTTACGGTTGTGTGTATTTAGTCATGAAGGCGGAAATGAGCGCTTAGCGGGGATTTTTATTTGGTGTGCCAGTTTTCAACCCGCAGGCCTTCAAATACGGAAAAATCGGCCGTATTTTGGGTAACCATTACCAGTCCATTCACCTTGCTGATAGCGGCGATTTGACAATCAACGAAAGAGGGCGTCTTACCGAGGGCTGTCAGTCTTGCCCTTTCTTCGGCATGCCACCGCGCCGCCCTTTCATCGTAGGGGAGAATAGGGAGATTTTTATTGACTACCTCTTCCAGGTAAGCCTCGATCAACTCGCGTCTTCGAGAAAGCGGCATGCGCAGGCAACCAAATCTTAACTCATGCAAGACCGGGGCGGCTGTAACAATGCTATCCTGATATCTCCGGAGCATGGCCATTACATTCACGTCGGGCGCAGCCTTCAAGGCCTCTGACAAGACATTTGTGTCGAGGAGGTACTTCTTCACTCCAGTTCCACCCGTCGTCCGCAGGATTCATCCCGGAGGTGCTCAAAATCAGTATCGAAAATATGAATGTTTTCCTTCCTCATCTGTTCGCGAAGCGTTTCCAACGCCTGCCAGAATCCTTTCCCTTCACGGCTTAACTTTTCAAACTGGCCGATTGACAATAAAACGGCAACTGGCCGGCCATAGCGGGTCAGCGTGACGTGGGAACCCTCTTCGACGCTATGAACGATGGCGGGGAGCTTATTTTTTGCCTCGGCAATGGTGTAACGTTCCTCCATGGGCCTTGCTCCTCAAGTTAGTGATTGTTCGATTATAGCCATCTTTATGGCCATAAACAAGCGACGATTCGCCGGATTTTTCGCTTTTCTCCCGACACTAGCGATGCTACAAACCTGGTTGCGGGGGATTAGCGGGCTATTATTCGAAAATAATGATTACACACACTCGAAAAAGCGATTGCGGGACGCATGATTTCCGAGGCAGACACGGAAAGCCGGCCCATAAAGGTGCTGCTTGTCGAAGACGATGAAGAGGACTTTTTTATCCTCCGCAGCCTTCTTTCAAAGATATCCATGCAACGTTACGAACTGCAAAGGACCCGCGACTACGATACGGCACTGGCCTCCCTTGCCCGGAATGAGTGCGACCTCTGTCTGCTGGACTCCCGGCTCGGCCAAAGGAGCGGGATTGAATTCCTGAAGGACTCTTTGGCCTCTGGATGCAAGGCCCCGATTATCTTTCTTACCGCCCGGGGCGACGACCGCGTAGCTATGGAGGCGATGGAGGCGGGGGCCTCCGACTACCTGTCGAAAGAGGCTCTCAGTTCCGATCTGCTCGAGCGCTCCATCCGCTACGCGACGCAAATGGCCGCGGCCCGAAAAGAGATCGATGCGCAGAGCGCGCGCCTGAAACAGGTCGAAGCGACGCTGCAGGAGAGCCGGGCAAATCTGCAGGCGGCCCTCGACAGCATGGCGGACGCCGTGTTCATCACGGACCTGGAGGGCCGCTTTATCGAGTTCAACGATGCATTGGCCAAATTCTACAGGTTTGGCAGCAAGGAGGAGTGTGCCAGGACGTTAGACGAATACCCGAAGTTTCTCGACGCCTGTATGGATGACGGGCGGCAGGTGCCTTTCGACCAGTGGGCGGTGCCAAAGGCTCTGCGGGGCGAGAGGGCTACAAACGCCGAATACACCCTGCGGCGAAAGGATTCGGGTGAGACCTGGATCGGGAGCTACAGCTTCGGACCCATCCGTGACGGGAGGGGCGCAATCGTCGGCTCGGTTGTGGTGGCGCGTGACATAACCGAGCAAAGAAGAGCCGAAAGGGAGCTGTACGATTCACACCGGGAAAAGACCGCTCTTCTCAAAGAGGTCCATCACCGGGTCAAAAACAACCTCCAGATCGTGATAAGCCTTCTCGGGCTGCAGGCCAATCGAAGCAAAAACCCCGAGGTGCTCGCAATTTTTAAAGACACTCAGAACCGGATACGCTCCATGGCGCTTTTGCACGAAGTGCTCTACCGCTCCGGGAACCTCGCGCAGATAAGCTTTGCTGTTTACATAGAAGATTTTCTTCGCCACATTGCGGCCTCCTACGGGCGGGCGGCTCAACGGATCAAGCTGGAACGCCGGGTGGGAGATATTCAACTGCCTCTCAACCTTGCCGTGCCCTGCGGACTCATCGTCAACGAACTCGTCACCAATGCGTTGAAGCACGCTTTCCCCGGCGGTCGTGCCGGCAAGATACTGGTGGAGCTTGCGCGCGTAGAGGAAGAGGAGGTTTCTTTGAGCGTTTGCGACAACGGGACTGGACTTCCTCCGGAAGCCCGATCCAGTGCGTCCTCGACCCTGGGGCTCACCCTGGTTTCCGAACTTTCCCGGCAGCTCTCCGGGCGTCTCACCATGGAAAGGCCGGACGGGGGAGGCACGGTGTTTCGAATACGCTTCCCTCTCTCTGCAGGCACAACGGAAGGAGCGCAGAAATGAAATCGGCCCGCATACTCATTGTTGAAGATGAACCCGTCGTGTCTCTGGAAATCTTTGAGCGGCTGCTGGCACTGGGTTTTGAGCCGACCGGCAGGGCCATGACCGGTGAAGAGGCTCTGGCGGCGGCCGGAGAGCAATGCCCCGACCTGGTTCTCATGGACATCAACCTGGGCGGGGGGATGGACGGAATCGAGACAGCCGTTGCAATTCGTCGCATGTGCCGGACCCCGGTCGTCTTTCTTACCGCCTATTCGGAAGACGAGACCCTGGACCGCGCCAAACGCGCGGAGCCCTACGGCTACATTCTCAAGCCTTTCGAGGACCGGGATCTCAAAACCTCTATCGAAATGGCTTTGAGCAGGCACGGCTCCGACCTGGAAATCCGGCGGTTGAACAGGCTATATGATGTGTTGAGCCAGGTAAACCAGACCATCGTGCGCGTCCAGTCCCCCGAGGAGTTATTCCGGGCGGTGTGCCGCCTTTTGGTGGAGCGCGGAGAAGTCGACCTGGCATGGATCGGGCGTTTCGATGCCGCTTCTTCCCTTATCGAGCCGGTCGAGTATTTCGGAGAGGATCGCGAATTCTTAAGAAAAGCAGACTTCTACGCCGATGGGCGCCCGGAGAGGTGGGGGACGCCGGGCAAGGCCGTCCGTGAGGGAAAACCATCCGTATGCAATCAGTGCGGCGATACGGCCTGCCCCTATCCCCGGAACGTGAGGCCGGGGCAGTTTGCGTTCGAATCCTGCGGCTCCTTTCCTCTACGGTTCAAAGGAAACATTTGGGGAACTCTCAACATCGCCGTTTCCGACCCCGGCTATTTTAGAAGTCGAGAGATTCATCTTTTGGAAGAAACGGCGATGGATATCTCCTTTGCCCTCGACAAGATCGACGGGGACGCCCGGCGAAAGGAAGTTGAAGAGCTGGCTCTACGGCAGAACAGTGTACTATCCGGAATAAACCGGATCTTCCGGGAGGCTTTGAGCACACACGGAGAAGAAGAGCTGGGGGAAAAATGCATTGCGGTCGCAGAAGAGCTCACCGAAAGCCAAATGGGGTTCATGGCGAAGCTCAGCGCGGAGGGGCGCCTGAAAGACATTGCGATGAGTGATGGCGCTGTGAGCGCCTGTAACGTGAGCGATTCAGGCGGCCACCGGCTGCGACTCACCCACACCGAGGTTCATGGCATATACGGAAGTGTCATACTGGGCGGAAAGGCCTTTTACACAAACGACCCGCCGACTCATCCCGACCGTACAGGCTTTCCCCCCGGGCACCCGCCTCTTAAGACTTTCCTCGGGGCGCCTCTGAAGAGTGACGATCGCACTCTTGGCATGATCGCTGTGGGAAATCGTGAGGACGGGTATGGCTCAGAACATATCCTGGCTCTCGAATCGATTGTGCCGGCCATTGTGGAATCTTTTTCCCGCAAGCAGGCGGAAAGGGAGCTGGCAAAAAGCAAGGCGCAGTTCCAGGCCATCTTCAACTCCATCTCCGACGCCATCGTATTTACGGACATCGACCGCAACATTCTTCTGGTAAACCCCGCCTTCACCACAATGTTCGGCTACGAAGCCGAGGAGGCGCTGGGGAGATCTACCGAATCGTTCTACCCCGATAGAAGAGCTTGGGAACAGGCGGGGCGCAGCCACTTCCACCTGGGGGATTCCCCGAACAGCTCGCCTTTCGAGGCCGCCTTCCGGCACAAGAACGGCTCGCTTATTCCCACCGAATCGGTGGCAGTGCAGGTGAGGGATGCCCGGGGAAGGATCGTCGGACTTCTCGGCATGCACCGGGATATCACCCAACGCAAGAAGATGGAGGAGGAACGGGCCTCCGTCGAGGCCCAGTTGCGGCAGGCCCAGAAGATGGAGGCACTGGGAACGCTTGCGGGCGGAATCGCCCATGATTTCAACAATATTCTCGGCATCATTATGGGCTACACGGAAATGGCGCTCATGGAGATGGACGGCAAGGTGAAGGGCGATTTCCAGGAAGTCCTCAAGGCCTCCCAGCGGGCCAAAGACCTGGTTTCACAGATCCTGGCCTTCAGCCGGCAGACCGAGCAGGAAATGAGGCCGCTCCGGGTCGGCCCGATAGTGAAAGAGGCCGTCAAGATGCTTCGCGCCGCCCTGCCCTCGACCATCGAGATCAAATGGCAGGTGAATTCGCGAGCTTCCATGCTGGGAGACCCCAGCCGGATTCACCAGGTGCTCATGAACCTTTGCACCAATGCCGCGCATGCGATGCAGGAGACAGGAGGGACGCTGGAGGTGAGAGTGGAGGACGTGCACTGCGACGCCGGGTCGATTCCCCCAAATTCGGGGCTGCGGCCGGGCGCCTATGTGCGGCTCACCGTCGGGGACACCGGGCACGGGATCGACCCGTCCATTCGCGAGCGCATATTCGATCCGTTTTTCACCACCAAGGAGCAGGGAGTCGGAACGGGCCTGGGACTTTCGGTCGTACACGGAATCGTGCACGGTTATGGGGGAACCGTACAGGTAGAAAGCCTTCCCGGCCAGGGCACCACCTTCAGCGTCTTTTTGCCGGTGTGTAGCGAAATCGAACGGACATCACCTGCAAACTCTATTTCCGTTCCCGGGGGAACGGAACGGGTGCTCGTCGTCGACGACGAACCCGCACTGGCGAAGGCGATGAGCCTGATGTTGCAAAAGCTGGGCTACGAGGTTATCGTGAAAACGAGCGGCGCCGACGCACTCGAGGCGGTGCTCGGACAGCCCGAAGACCAACGGTTCGACCTGGTGATCACAGATCTGACCATGCCGCACCTGACCGGCGTGGAGTTGGCCGGGGAACTCGTCAGGCTCGACCCGCACCCCGCGATACTTCTCTGTACCGGGTTCAGCGACAGGCTCGATCCGGAAAAGGTCAAGCCTCTGGGCATTCAGGGATTTCTCATGAAGCCCATGGAGTTGCACGACCTTGCCGAAACCGTGCGCAAAATCCTGGACGAAAGAATGGGGAGGCAAACGAAAAAGCCCATGACCCAACCTGCGAAAAAAAAGCAACCTACGAGGACCTCTACAACATCCCCGAAAACATGATCGGAGAGATCATCGACGGGGAACTGATCGTCAATCCGACGCTCCAGTTCGGCAGAGGCGGACCCGGGGGATGGATTATCCTCAATGAACCGGAGGTCGCGTTGGGAGAACAGATCTATGCTCGGCATACTGTCGGGCACATCTGGCTGATCGATCCCAGTGCCATGACGATGGACGTCTTTAAACTTGCAGACGATAAATGGGTCCAGTTGGGAAGCTTTGCCGAAAATGACAAGGTGCGGGCCGAACCCTTCCAGGAAATCGAAATCAATCTTGGAGATCTGTGGCTTGCGGCCGGCGCGGCCGCCGGGTGGCCAAGCCCGTAGGCACAGCCATTGGCGAGGTCGGCGGAGCTTGGTGGCTTGCGCTTACGGGAATTCCCCCCGCCCCTTGGGGGGGCGGGGGGAAACGGCAGCGCGGCGGTTTGCCGCTGCCGGGACTTCGGTGCTTAGTCTCGATTGGCCTTCTTGATTCCCAGCGCGTCGGCGGCAAGAATCATCTTCATGATATTGGTGGCGCCTTCGAGGATCTTATAGACTTTCCCGTCTCTCAGGATGCGTGCCATGGGGTACTCGTTGGAGTAGCCGTAGGCGCTAAGGACATCCAGACCCAGGTTTGGAACCTCATCGGCCGCACGGGAGGCGTAGAACTTGGCGAGGCACGTCTCGCGCATGTTGTTGACCATTCCGCGGTCTTTCTGCATGGCGCATCGCCAGGTGAGTGCTCTTGCCGCCTCGGTTTCGGCAACCATCCGGGCGATGGTTTCCTGGACCATCTGGTATTCGGCGATGGGACGGCCGAACTGGCGACGCTCGTTGGCGTACTTTACGGCCTCATCCAGGGCGGCCTGGCAGGTGCCCACAGCGCCCGCAGCCGCAGAGAGCCGGGTGCTGATGAGTTCCTTCATGAGGTATTCGAAGCCCTGGCCTTCTTCTCCCAGCCGGTGTGCGGCGGGAACCCTCACGTCTTCCATGATGACTTCCCCGGTCGGACAGGCCCAAAGTCCGAGCTTGTCCTTGATGGCGACCGTCGATACGCCCGGCGTGTTCATATCCATGACGAAGACGCTCATGCCCTTGTGCTTTTTGGCCTTGTCGGTCATGGCGAACACCACGCACACATCGGCTACCGGCGACCAGGTGATCCACATCTTGCGCCCGTTGAGCACATAATGGTCCCCGTCGCGCACCGCGGTCGTGGCCATGGAGGCAGTATCCGAACCCGTGTCGGGCTCGGTAATACCGAAACAGCCGATCATTTTGGCCGACATCAGGGCGGGGATATACTTTCTTTTGAGCTCCTCGCTGCCCCATTTGAGAATGGACATGGAGGTCCCCATGGTCTGCATATTGAACCCTACGCGAAGGGAGCCGGAGACCCTGCCGATCTCTTCGGTGACAATGGCGTGGGCGAGATATCCCATTCCGTTTCCGCCGTATTCTTCGGGAACCGGGCAGCCGAAAAGACCCAGTTCGGCCATCTTCTCGACCAGATCGCGCTGCCAGCGGTGCGTGTTTTCATCCTCATCGACGTGGGGAGCGATTTCCTTATCGGCGAATTTGCGGACCGTGTCCCGCAGTATTATGAGTTCCTCGGAGAGTTCCACATCGTAACGATCACTGCTCATCAGGTTTGCTCCTTAAAAATTTCTCCTGCAGATTCAAATCCAGCACCCGGGCGGCATCGCCCTGAAATACGAGCTGCCGCACCCGCCGGAAAAAGGCACAAGGAGCCTGGACGGCGGAAGTCCGGATAATTCCATATACACATTCTTGTGCCCCCTATCCAGAAAAAAGGGCAGGGGGAGCGTCTTCGCCACCCACAGGGGCCGCGTAGCGGCGTGGGGGTGCAGGGGGCCATAGCCCCCGCGCTTTTATTTTTTGAACACGTACGTCAGCCGGCCGTTTGCGGTTCGCGCCGACTCGGCCGTAAGCGTCATACCCACCGAGAGCTCCTCCCGGGGTACGGAGGCGTCGATACGCCCGAAAACCTTGTAGGCGCCGTAATCGACCAGAGCGATCGTGTAGGGCACTTCCTCGGTAAATCCTGTTGGCGCATACTGCAGGGTCGAATAGCTCACGAGCTTGCCTTTCCCTGCTACTTCAAACCATTCCATTTTTGCAGAAAGGCAATCGCAACAGTGCGCGCGGGGCGGGAAATAGTTCTTACCGCATTTTTCGCACCGGGTGCCCATCAGTTTGCCATTTTCCAGGTAGCCTATAAAATCGTTGACCCCGGTTACGGAGGCGAAGCTCACCGTTCCGAATTCAGCGAATCGCGTGTCGAGTTCATTTTTTGCCATGCTGTAGCTCCCGTTATTCGACGCCGAGGATTGTGACGTTGCCGTAAAGACCCACACCGCCGATATTGTGAACGAGTCCGAAGACAGGCTCCTTCACCTGAATTTCTCCAGCCTCACCGCGAAGCTGCAGCACGACCGTGCGCACCTGCGAGCCGCCGGTAGCCCCGATCGGGTGGCCCTTGGAAAGAAGCCCCCCGTCGACGTTTACCGGGATTTTCCCGTCCTTATAGGTCTCCTTTGCCCGGATCAGCTCTCTGCCTTCGCCCGGCTTGGCGAAACCCAGATTCTCATAGGCCATGAGTTCGGCGATCGTAAAGCAGTCGTGGACTTCGGCCACGTTTATCTGGGCGGGGGTGATGCCGGCCATCTTGTAGGCCTGCCTTCCTGCTTCCTCTGCCGCCGCAAGACCACTCAGACTATCCCTGCCGGCCATGTTGACCGGGGCCGAAGCGGCGCCCACGCCTTTGATCCAGACGGGTTTTTTGGAAAAAGCACGCGCTTTTTCCGCAGAGGCCACGATCAGGCACGAGGATCCGTCCGCGTTTGCGCAGCAGTCACCGGCGCGAAGCGGCGTCGCCACCGGGCCGGAAAGAAAATTTGCCGGATCCTGGAGCTGCTCGAGCGTGACCGGTTTTCGATAGACGGCAAGCGGGTTGAGCTGTCCGTAGGTCGCGGCCTTTACGCGGATGAGCGACAGATCTTCGGGGGTCGTCCCGTAGCGGGCCATGTGCGCACGGGCGTGCATGGCGTAATAGGCGGGCATCATGGTCCCGAAAGGGGACTCCCACTGGATGTCGGCCCCCCGACCCATGCGCTCCTGCGATTCGACCGAGGTAAGCTGGGACATGATCTGGAACCCGATGACCATCACCATCTCGTGGAGGCCCGAGGCGACCAGGGAGTAGGCGAGCCTCAAGCCCGTGCTGCTCGACGAGCACAGGGTCTCGGCATAAAAGGTAGGTTGCGGGTTGAGCCCCAGGTACTCGGCGATCACCCCGGCAGGCGACCTCTGCTTGTCGTACTCGGGCGCCGAACAGACTACCGTCGCGTCGATATCGGTCCGGGATATCCCGGCATCCTGCATCGCTTCGCGGAAACTCTCAAACACCAACTCGCGGATCGACCCGGGGTAGGTGCGCACAAACGCACTCTGGCCGACCCCGATAATTGCAGCTTTGTTTTTCATATCCATCCTCCCGGAGTCTTGCCCCGGATCATTTGTCTTGAGGTTTTCCAAGCACTTCGGCATACATGTCGTAATCCCACGACTTGCACTCCGCGATGTTCTGGCGGAATTTCAGGAAATCGACGACGTCTTTGCCGGTGATCTTCTTCGTATTGAAGGCGCCAAACCCCAGGAACGCTTCCCCGCTCATGTTCGCAGCAAGCCAATGACGATGGTCGTTCTTGGTGGTATCCCAGAAAAACTTCTTCTTTTGCCGGATGGAGTCGATGGATTTGATCAGGCAGCCCGGGAAAAGATTTGCAAACTTCCAGACGATGCTCTGGACTTCTTTATCGAGCAGTTCGAAATCGGCGTTGGCCTGGTGTTTTTTCAAAAACTCGCGGCCTTTGGCCAGTTCCTCGCCCGTTCTGGACTCCCCGTAGACGATCTCCCCGTCCTCCACGTATTTATCCCAGATAACGGTCGGGTTTCTCACCCATTTGCCGTCCACCTTGAGCACGGGCACGACCTTGGAGACAAGGTTTTTCATCTTCATCTTGTAGGCGGACCACATCTCGCAGGAGACGCAGTTCCACATGGCGTCTTCGGCCGAGAGGTACCAGGGCAGAAAGTCCGAGGCGCCGCCCACCGGTGCCGAGCCGTGTTTGGGGCCGGCCTGGCCGAAGATGGCGAGATCCGAGGTGACCGCCAGATCGCACGCCATTCCGATCTCCTGCCCCCCGGCCACCCGCATGCCGTTTACCCGGCAGATCGTGGGCTTTTTGCACATGAAGATCGAATCGACCATGTGGTTGAAAAGCTCCATGTACTGGCCGTATTCGTCACACCGCATGCTGTAATATTCGCTGTACTCCTTGGTGTTGCCCCCGGTGCAGAAAGCGTAGGGACCCGTGCCTGTAAAAACCACGCACACCACGCTCCTGTCCAGGGAGGCGTTTTCGAAGCCCGCGATGACGCCCTTTACCATTTCCGTCGTGTAGGAATTGTACTGGGCGGGATTGTTGAGCCGTATCCAGGCGGTATAAAGACCCTCCACCACTTTCCCGGAAGGGTCCGTCAGCGGACGTTTTTCGTAGACCACGCAAGGGGCGTCCGCATCGGTCCCCCAGTGCATGTCCGAATGCAGCAGGTGGTTCTTGGCGTCATTCTGTCTTGGCATCCATTCGAGCGCCATAATAGTTTCTCCTTGAGGCGTGCCGCCTCGGTCAGGTTGCGCCTGGCGTGTCGCCAGAGCCAGGATGCGCCCTTGCAAAATAGCCGGGCGCAATAAATCAAAAGTCGGGGACCAGGATGATTCGCCGGTCGGGGGGCGTTTTGTGGGCTTCCTCGAAAGCCTCCCGGATCTGGCTCATCGGTCGGGTCTGCACGAAGGGTTCCACCGCGATCTTTCCGGTCACCACCATCTCGAGCACCTGCGGGTAATACTCGGGCAAACATCCCCACGTTCCGATGATCTCGGCATCGAAAGCCATGAGGCGGCTCATCATGTATTCCACCTTCTGCATCCCGAAGCCAATGATGATGAGCTTTCCCGCAAAGCTCAGAAGATTGAGCGCGGTTTCCTGGCCGGGCTTGCTTCCCGTGGCCTCGAAAATCTTCCAGCCATACCCGGGCAGCCCCACCTTTTCGCGGATTTTTTTCACCTCGGCGGCGACCTCGGCCGGCCCCTTGCCCATGGCGTTTATCACAAAATCGGCGCCGTATTGGAGCATCTTCTGCAGACGCTCCTCGACGATGTCTACGGCGATCACAACACCGGCCCCCAGGCCCTTGGTGGTCTGGACCACGTATTGGCCCACCCCGCCGGCGCCGATCACGATCACGTTGTCTCCCACATCGAGCGAGGCGCGCTTTACCGCCTGAAACGGCGTGGTCACCGCATCGGCCACCACTGCCAACTGCTCGAGCGGAATGGACCGGCGATCCCGTATCTCACACAGGTCGAGCGAAGGAACCGGAATGTGGCTGGCAAACCCGCCGTATATGCCGGTACTGTTGCCCGGCATTTTCTGGTCCAGGCACCGGTTTCCACGCCGGGTCTTGCACAGGTAGCACTGACGGCAGGGCATGACCGCCGGCACGATCACCTCTTTTCCCAACCACTTCTGATCGCCTGCCACAACGGTGCCCGAAATTTCGTGTCCGAGAATCAACGGAGGCTTTTGAACCGTGGGGACCCCGTCATAGAAGTAGCCAAGGTCGGTGTGGCAAACTCCACAGCCGGCAACCTCGACCAGCACCTCACCGGGCTTTAGCTCCGGCACGGGAATTTCGGTAAGCTCCAGTCTCCCCGGGGTTACCTGTCCCGTCGCTTTATCCTTGACGGTCGGTTGGACCATCTGCCAGGCCTTGATTTTGTCAGGCGCTTTCGACATTGTACTCCTTCCCGAAACTCCTGCGGGGCGTACGCCGCCGCGCGGAGGGTCACGTTATGGACAACTGACAACAAACCCGCAACCAATATCCAAATAACCGGCAACCAACTCGTCGCCAGTATAATCACTTGTAAGGCCATGCGGCAAACAGCTATAATCCCGCTACAATGTAGCTTGGCTCCCGGAGCGTGTCAATAGATTTTTGCCCCGCCGACGGCGGGCGGGGGCGGTGATGTTGCATTAAGAACTTTCGAGCTGTTTGCGTGTTCATGGCCAGGGGGTGTGGATGGAGACCACGGCGACAACATCGGGGGCGTGAGGCGGGGATGGATTTCTCCAAAAATTTAGTATACCGAATTTCTGCAATTTCCAAAACGACGGCGCGGCTTCAATAACTTGTTGCTTTTGACCGGCATTTTCGCTATGTTGCATGACACGAGCGAATGGATGCTTTTGCGAACCGGAAAGTTTCCATTGCAGTCTTCACTGTTCCAGATCGACAATTCTCCATCCAGCTGAGCTTTACCCTGAAAACCGAGATAAGACATGCCCCATGGGCAGGTCGTTTAGATGACGTACCTTCCGTGCACTGTGCGGAAGGGTGTGAACGATGGCAACCGGCAAGCATTGATTCAGCATAGTGATCCCGATGAGCGAACGCGAACAGGGTTTGGAGCAAACCGGATACAAGGCGCCTGCGGTGCACAAGGCGTTTGCGTTGCTGCGCGCGGTCGCCGAGGCGCCGGAAGGGTTGCGCCTGGTCGATCTTGCGGCGCGCGCGGGGTACAGTACGAGCAGCGCGCACGGCCTGGTGCATGCGCTCCTGCGGGAAAAGGCGCTCGTCAAAGGAGAGGATCCTCACAGGTTTTTTCTCGGTCCGCTGGTTGCCGACCTGGCCTTTACCGATTGGAACTACATCAAGGTAAACCGTCTGGGGCAGCCCATAATAGAGGGTCTGCGCGACGGGGTCGAAGCAACGGTGTTTCTGGGGGTAAGGATTCGGGGTCGCATCATGATCACGGCTGCCGCCGAGGCGAGAGAGTCCTTCAAGATATCGGCGCCCGTGGGGACGACCATGCCTCTTTTTGCGGGAGCGGTGGGGAAAGTCTTCCTGGCCCAGGAGGAATATCCCGAGGGGGTCCGCCGAATTTTAGCGCAAAGGGGTCTTCCGCGGTTTACGCCCAATTCCATCACGGAGTCGGAGCGCTATCTGGCCGAACTGGAGCGGGTGCGCTTGCAGGGATATGCGATAGACGACGAGGAATACCTGTCGGGAATTCGGGCGATCGCGGTGGCGTTAAAGAACCGCCGGGGGTTGCCCATGGCGGTATGGGTCGTTGGGATAGCAAGCAACATGGGTATGGAAAGGCTTGAGCGGATTGCGGAGATGACCGTAGGTGCGGCGCAGGAGCTCTATACCCGGCTCGAAGGAATCGGCAGTCCGCATCCGGTCCAGTCGAGCGGCGGCCGCGCCGACTCGGTCACGCAGGAAAGGACGGCTCCGGCCTCCGGCACCTAACCCTCTAAAACCCGTTGAAGGGGAACAGAGGAGAAGAAGAGATGTTTTCAGATCAACCGTACTGGAACCCCGTACTGGAAACCCTGCCCCGGGAAAAGCTGCGCGCGCTGCAACTCAGAAAATTTCAATCGATTTTCACGTGGACCTTCGAGCATTCCAAATTTCACCGCTCCCTGTATGAAAAGGCGGGCGTTTCGCCTTCCGACATCAAGACGTTCGAGGATATCCGGCGCGTGCCCAAAGTGGAAAAGTCCCTGCTGCGAGGGGTGCAGTGTAAGGACCCGTATCCGTATGGGGATGCCCTTTGCGTTCCGCTCGAGGAGGTGAGCAACTTTCGCCAGACGAGCGGCACGACGGGCCAGCCGGTCTACCAGGCCGATTCGTGGCAGGACTGGGAATGGTGGGCGGAGTGCTGGGCCTTCATCCTGTGGGCGCAGGGCTACAGGCCGAGCGACCGCGTGTTCATCCCCTTTGGCTACAACATCTTCGTGGCGTTTTGGGCGGGCCATTACGCGGCCGAAAAAATCGGGTGCGAGGTGGTGCCCGGGGGGGTGCTCGACACCCAGGCGAGGATTTTAAAGGTTCAGGAACTGCGGGCCACCGCCATGATGGGAACTCCGACCTACATGCTCGGGATGGCGGATACGGCGAGGAGCAAGCTGTCCATTTCGCCCGAGACGCTTGGCATACGCAGAATCACGTGTGCGGGCGAACCCGGAGCAAGCGTTCCGGCTACCAAGAAGCGAATGGAAGAGGCCTGGAACGCGAAGGTGTTCGACCATGCGGGGGCAACCGAAATCGGGGCATGGTCGTACGAATGCGTGGAGCAACCCGGCGGTCTGCACGTGAACGAGGGGATGTTTCTGGTCGAGATCGAAGATGTCGAAACGGGAGAAATCATTGAAGAGCCGGGGCGCAGGGGCAAGATGGTCATCACCGCCTTCGATCGCATGGCGATGCCGTGCGTGCGGTTTGACTCCAAGGATGTGATCGAGTGGGATGACACACCGTGTCCGTGCGGGCGCACATACCGGTTGATCAAGGGGGGGGTGGTCGGTCGGGTCGACGACATCACGAAGGTAAAGGGGGTTTTACTGGCACCCGTGGCGATAGAGGAGGTGGTGCGGGGGACCTCGGGGCTTGGCAGCGAGTACGAAGTGGTGGTGGTGAAGCAGGGGGATTCGGAGAAAATCACGCTGAAGGTGGAAGTGGC
>JAKAJS010000123.1 GCA_021813685.1 Deltaproteobacteria bacterium
GATTGGGAAATCGAGCACATCACAGCACCGTGATGTGACTCATTACGCATATCGGACCTCGGAAAAACCACTCTTGACAGTAGGTGGGCTTTCTTCATGCTCAGTTCCGGGAATTGCTGTCCCGGGCCAGCGCCAGGTGCTCTGCACGAAACGCATCCCGGCGCTCGATATAGTCGTACGAGTAATCATAGAAGAGCAGGTAGTCCACGACAATTCCTCCTGGATCAGTTTTAACACTACGGTCGATAGAGATTGTACTCTTCCGGCAACGGTCAATCAACCATTATGGAGCATCGCAACGGGATAGTTGTACGGTGCCCCCCTCCAAGGACTTGGTGAAGGAGTCGGGGAGCACCTCCGGATAACCGTCAGGTTCTATGCAGCCTTTCTTTGACGGTGTTTAGCAAATTCGCACGCCTGCCTGACTTCGTCTTTGAACTGTTCGTAGTCTACCTGCATGCCGTTAACATATGCGCTCCATCCCGCAGAGAGCTTTGCGTAATGGACTGCTTCTTCGATCTCTTTATCTGTTGCGCCGTTGAGCTTTGCCATCTCGGTGTGAAAGACCGTGCAGTATTTGCACCTGGTGGCAGCCGAAATGGCAATGCCGATCAGTTCTTTGTACTTGTTGGGAATGGAGGTATCGTCGATTTCAATGGCTTTAAACAACTTCCATTCGTGTTCGAGCGTAGCGTCGGGAATTTGTTTGAAAAAGCTGGGCACCAAGCCGAATATTTCCTTCATTTCAGCGTATACTCGCTCCCGGTTCATGCGAATCCTCCTATGGCGGGCAGCTATCGGCACATCTGGCTCCGATCCTGCTCAAAGTCTGGAATGTTGCTCTTTTATCAACGTAATTACGACGCCATCGAGTTGGAAGCGGACGAAAAGCCCGGATATGTACGGCCTGGCGGCAACAATAAAGTCGGCAGCCGTTTGCGACTCCCTCCCGGGAGGCACGCCTGAGCGGGACAAAAAACATTCCACAATAAAAAAGAGGCCAGCCGATCCGGCTGACCCCTTGATTTTGCTAGCGCGCCCAGGGTGATTCGAACACCCGACCTACGGATTCGTAGTCCCTTTAAATATCTTTCATGCACCTTCACAAACCTTCACTAAAACCTTGACTGGTAAAGCGTTTGGCGATATTCTCCTTTCACATTGCGTCACTCAAAAACACCCGATTTCACCCCAAAACGGGGGACAAATGGGGGACAACTTAATCAACGGATTTCGAAAAGGGGGGCAAAATGGCGACGTGGACGAACAGCAAACATGACGGCGTCCGATACCGAGAGCACCCGACCCGGAAGCACGGCGTCCGCAAGGACCGCTATTATTCCATCAGGTATTACGTGGACGGGAAGCGCATTGAAGAGAGTTTAGGGTGGGAAACGGACTGGCACCAGGCGGAACTCGCCCGGAAGGAAAAAGGCGAGGCGACCGGGCGATCACTGGAGCAGGAGGCGGTGGTTCGCCGGGCCGATCTCTTGGCGAACCAGGAGAACGGAGCGGGACCGCGCACGCTGAGCGAGAAAAAGGCCCTCAAGGAAGCAGAGGAGCGCGCCAGAAAAGAGAAGGAAGAGGCCGAAGCCCTGGCGCGGGCCGAAGCCGAACGCAAGGCGGTCCCGTATAATGATATATGGGGGCGTTACATCGACCAGTGCAAAGCGGACGGGAAAAAGTCCACCGACCGGGAAGAAAGCCTTCATACGCATTGGGTAAAGCCCGTCATCGGCAACCGGCCGTTGTCCGAGATCGCCCCGATTCACCTGGAAAAGATCAAGTCGAACATGAGCAAGTCCGGTGCGGCGCCCCGAAGCATCCACTACGCCCTGGCGGTTATCCGGCAGGTCTTCAATTACGCCTCCAGGGAAGGGCTTTACGGCGGGGACAATCCGACCGGGAAAATAAAGAAGCCAAAGGCCGACAACCGGCGAATGCGGTTCCTCACCCAAAAAGAGGCCGAAAATCTTCTGAAGGAGTTGGAATCAGCGCCGAACAGCCGGCGCATAACACTGCTCAGCTTGCATTGTGGCCTCCGGTTCGGGGAGATTGCCGCGTTGACTTGGGGCGACATCGATCTTGACCGCGGGGCGCTTTGCATCCGGAACCCCAAAAACGGGAGCACCAGACACACATATTTGACCGACGCCGCCCGGGCGGAACTGCTTGAGATGGAGCCCGGCGGAAAATCCGATTTGGTTTTTCCCGACCGCAAGGGCAACCGACGCCACCAGATGAGCGATGCATTCGACCGGGCGGTCAAGCGGTTGGGACTAAATGACGGTGTCCAGGATGATAGGCAAAAGGTAGTTTTCCACACCTGCCGGCACTCTTTTGCCTCCTGGCTTGTAGAAGGCGGGACCGGCCTTTTTACCGTCCGGGAACTGCTCGGCCACAAGAGCTTGGCAATGACCGAGAGATACAGCCACCTGCAGCCCGACACACTCCGCCGGGCCGTCAAAGAATTGGACCAGAGGTTACAGGCGGATAAAATCATCGATCTAACGCATGACAAGACGTTGTGACGAAATAACAAGAGAAGCGAAACTCGCCCCCTCCGAAGCCACTATGCCCCCGCGTAGTGGCTTTCATATTTATCATAAATAAATCAATCAGTTATCGTGTATGTCCTCCTGATCCCTGTCGGGCATTAATCGCCTTTAATTAATAATTACGATTAGTTAGTGTGAATAACGATCAAAATGCAAGTGAGCGATATTGATCGTTAATGAGCGATATTGATCGTTGTGTTTTTTAGCGCGTCAGCTAGACTCAACATCCAATCACCTATGTTATGAACTGTTTGCACTTAACAACATTCAAACACGAGAGGACATGAACATGGCAAAAGACGAATTTGATAAGCTGCGCGACGGATTACCCGTCATTTTTGCGCGTAAGGAAATCGAAAAACTCCTGCCGGGCATCATTTCGCCCCGGTATCTGGCCAACCTCGATTCGAAGGGCGAGGGACCGCCGCGTATCCGCATTCATGGGCGGGGTGTAGCCTACCCGCGCGACGGCTTTATCGATTGGCTACGGCGGCGATCGCTGGCGGCGGAAGCGGCGGGTAGCATGTGGGATCGTGCGCACCGGCGCGCACGACAAGGCGGCGGAGAATGAAAGTTGCTCAAGGATCAAGCTGCCATGAAAGGTTACTGCCATGAGCGGTACACCGGAACAGGACGTGCCGGTCACCTTCACCCGGTTTCGAAGTTCCGCCGGAATCGTCCTGACCAAACGATACAAGATTGTGGACAACAAAATCCGCAAGACGCCCGCCGCCAAAATGTACCAGGGCGAGGCCGAACGCATAACCATAGACTTTCCCGCATTCGGGCGACTGCTCGATGCGGCCGACGAACGGACGGCGTTTGGTTATGGCACGCATGACCCGGCGCGTGGTGATAAGGTCCGAATCGTCAAGAAAGGCGAAGAAAAAGACGACGCAATAGCCCGATCGAAAGACCATTACGCATACCGGCCGGGGCCTGGAATAGTGATGCACGATCATGACCCCTGCCCGCGCGGGGCGAGTCTCACGCCGAAGGAACTGGACGCGGTCTTGGCCGGGATCATTCCCGGTTACGACCAGGCGGCCCGCTGGGTGCGAGGATCGCTATCGGCCGGGGTGCATTTCCCCGGCGAACACCCGAAGGCCGGCGGAGGTTTCCACCTCTGGAACCCCGTTTTGGACGCATCGGACATTCCGAGATTTGGGAAGGTCTTACATGCGCGGTTGTGGTTTGCGAAACATGGCTACATCAAATTCTCGGAAAGAGGCGCACTCCTGTCGCGTACCATACTGGACGGGGCCGTCTATTCGCCCGAACGGCTCGACTTTGTCGGGCGGCCGATCGTCGAAGACGGTTTGGTCTGGGCACCTCCTGAAGCCATCTACAGGCCGGGCGGATGTCTCGACACCCGCCGGTTGCCGGACCTAACGGAAGACGAGGAGCGGCGATATGAGGCCCTGGTCGCCAAGGCGAAGGAACAGGCGCGGCAGGACCCGGAGCGAGCGACCATTATCGCCCGATGGCAGGGGCGACAACTCAAGCTCATGCTCGACCAGGGCGTAACGGAAGAAAAAGCGCGGGAAGCACTCGACCGCATCGACCCGGACGACGACCGGGCGGAACTCCCTCTGGAATTTGTCCTGGAGTTCGACGACGGATCGACCGTCACAGTCGAGGAGGTGGTGACCCACCCCGACAAATACAGAGAAAAGACCATGCCTGATCCGTTTGCGGGGCCGGAATACGGACGGGGCAAAGCAAAAATATTCGCTAATCCGGACGGCACGACCATGATTCATTCATACGCGCATGGCGGGATAACGTACTTTCTGCCGCACTCGCCGGTTGCCGTTGCCGAGAGCCTGCAGGCGGGCACCACCACCGACGGCCCGGACGACGACAAACCGCTCAACCTAGCCGACGTGATACTCACCGACTCGCAACTGATCGGCCTATCAATCCCCGAAAAACGTTGCTACCTGACACCCTGGCTGACCGAAGGCGCGATCATAAGCATGGTCGCCTGGCGGGGAGTCGGAAAAAGCCTATTCTCATGGGGCGCGATTGACGCCATCACAAAAGGCCGAAGCTTCGGACCTTGGCAATGCGGCGACCCCGTGAACTGTCTGATCCTCGACGGGGAAATGGCCGTGCAGGACGGGAGGAAACGAATCTCGGACTTTGGGACTGCGGACAGGAAGGCCGAACTGCTTTTTTACAGCGATCATTACGCGCACGGTTGCGGAACACCGCGAGCAAATTTACTCAGCGCGAAATGGCGCAAGGCGATGACCGACCATCTTCTCGAAAACAATATCAAAGTGTGGGTGTGCGACAACCTGGCGTCACTGGCGCCGGGGATCGACGAAAACAGCAAGGCCGATTGGGACACGGTCAATCAATGGCTCCTTACGCTTCGGTTTTTGGGCATCACCACGATTTTGATCCATCACGAAGGGAAATCAGGCACCCAACGCGGGACATCAGCCCGTGAGGACAACCTTGACATCTGCATCGCCCTCAAGCGCCCGAAAGATTATTCGGCCGACCAGGGGGCGCGGTTCGTCGTCACGTTCACCAAGAGCCGCGTACCCCAGGAGTACCTGCCACTGATCGCAGACCACGAATTCCAATTCGTGAAAGCGACGGGCGGTGTCTGCGAATGGGTCTGGAACAGGCCTCAGGCCGAAAAAAAGACGGAAATCCTGCGCCTGTCGGACGAAGGAATGGGCGTTAACGAGATCGCGGAAACACTCGGCATCGCCAAGAGCTACGTGTCCAAGATACGGACTGCCGCGATAAATAACGGAATGCTTAGCAAAAACGGCAGGTTTACACAATGTGGCTTCGAAAATTTGAACGCTCAGATTGGTGAACACTTTTCGGACGAAAAAACGACTGCTGGTGAACAGGAAGAACTGGTGAACACTTGGTGAACTGCAATTTGCAAGTGTTTAATAGCACAGGGTTTTTTTGTTCACCAGTTGGTGAACACTTGGTGAACTGCACCCCTTTGTTCACCGTTCTCTCCCCTAAGGGGAGAACAGTGAACAGTGAACAGAACCGGCATTAAAAAACGACTCCCGAAAGGGGAAAAATATGAGCAATCGACCCAAACGTTACCGCCCCAACCGCAAACAGGCTCAATCACTCCGGCACGCCGCCGCCGCATTTATCGGGCGCCCGTGTGTCCGCTGCGGCAAGACCGCCGACCGGGCGGAAGTGATGGAACCCCACGATCAAGGCGCTCATCGCGCCGCTAGGGATACCACATGCTATTATCTGTATCCCATCTGCAGTGACTGCGCGACAACCGCCCCGGACGAGGTCCACGCGATCATCGAGCGGATCGGACTGGACATGGCCTCCCGCGTGTGTCGCCCCGAAATCCATATCCTCGAGGACGGGCGGATCGATCCGCGCATCGGGATGCAGGGCACGATATGACACCGAAACCCCAACCATGCGCCCCGGTATGGCGTCCGAGTCAAGTCGAGCGGCACGTCCTGTGCACTCATTACGACGACTGCCTTGACCAGGCGATCGAAAAAGATTGGGCCGGGTTTTCGTGCGGTGGGTGTCCGGCCTATGAGCAGGAACACCCGGGTGATGTCGCGTGGTGGGATGAGCAGGGTGAAAATAGCAAAATGCTGTTAATCTGCGCCGGCCTCATCCCCGAAGAGGTCGGCGAGTGCATCGCTCGGCGACTGCGGACCTAGAGTCGAAATATGGGGGCGCGCACGGCTACTATGCGCCTCCCTATGATTATTCGTCGTTGTTGTCTTCGAGTGTCACCCCGACATACTCCGGGGCAAATTCAATATCGATAGACGTTCGTTCGACCCAATGGACCTTAAGGGCAAGAATCCTTGCAAGTTCCGTCAGGCTCCGGGCCGCATCCCGCTCCATCTTCCGCAGTATGCGGTCGTTTTCCGGCTCCTCACGCCGCATTTTTTGGAATTGCTGAATCTCCGCGGCGGTGACGCAGACAGACCGGAATAGCGTTGTATCGGGCGGCTCGAAAAGCCCCTCCCGACGGAGAAGCGGTGCATACCGAAACCAGCATTGCTTCGCCTCAGGGCTCAATTCCTCCGGCGGTTCGAGCCAATTTTCGGGTCTTTTCTTTTTCCTCACGAATTTCCTCCGAACATCAAGCCTTCCCGCCGACTCTGCGGTTGTCCTGTTTCGACCTTTCCGGCTGCCTTGTTGGACAGCTTACTATTTTTATTCAACCGAAGCTTTGTTGCAAGCGTAGACATCGTACCGGCGGATTCTTTAAAAATTTCGAACCATGGATTCTTTCGCGGCACGTCGCCGTTTTTGGTCGTGACGATGACCACCGGTCCGTCCTGGCCGCGCTTCGCCATCTCGGCTGTTGCCCGCGCATTGAGCGCTGCGGCCTCGCAATAGCTCCGGAGCACGTCAAGCTCGTGTTCGGCATAAAAATTCGCAGGAAGATCGGAGACGATCCTGCGCCATACCGCTTTGGCCGGTCCGGTCATCTTCGAAAACGGCTTCGGGCGTTCTGCCGGTCGAAACTCCACGACTGCCAGTGTATTGTCAGGTTTTGGTCCTCTTGCACCCATAGGATCACCTTTCTGTTCGATTTTTCCCGAAACCGCAAGGAAAAGTCCACGCCACGGTCGCGCGGGAAGTCGCCCCGGATCGAGACCCGCCCCCCAAGGTCCCGGAGGCTTTCGGCAATCGATCCGCGAAAAAGCCAGCATAGCCATACCGGGTATAGCTCTGCTGGCTTTCTGACCTACCCGCCAAATCCAATTTTACCCTTGCCCTTCCGCCCGTGGGGGCGCTTGCGCTTCCGCTTCGCGGCGGGCTGCATCTTCGGCGTTTCGGTCATCGAGCCATCTGTTATAGGCCGCATAATCCTCCTCTGCCTGGCGCTGCGCGCGGCGCGCCCTAGTTTTTGCCCACAATTTGCCTTTGCCGCTTGGCATGGTTCACCTCGATGTCGTTTCCCGAAAATACGAACTGACCACAACCACCGCGGGCGATGTCATGCGTCTGGTCGCCGGTCACTACGCTGTCATCGATCCGCCCGCAGCACGGGCAGATAAACGCGGTCGGTGTCCTGGTCCAAGGTATCGGTTTCAAGGCCATAAGCTCCTCCACTAGTGCATGATCGCTTCGACGCCGCCCAGCATATTGGCGCCGTGCCGATCGCCCCGAAACTGCGCCCTGAGCTTGCCATGTGCCGCCGCCCGACCGCAGCAATCGGCGATCATGCCGAGGACATGAGGCAACAAGTCCAAGTCGTTATTGGTCACCCGCTTCAAAAGTGCGTCGAGGTCCTGGAGCTCGCGTGCATACTTTTTCGCTGCCTGGCCGAACCGTGGTTCTATCGATTTTGCGTCCATTTATTGACTCCTCGAGAGATTGGGATTGAGAATTCCGCCGGGGCGCATCTGGTCATAGAGTTGCCCCTGGATTTCGGCCCGGATCGCCCGGGCGATCTCCTGGCCCTGCTGTTTGGCCTGCTGCGCGTTCTCGCCATTGTGCGAGACATTGACCGTAATGTTGGATGTAATGCCCTTGGAGCCGCCTTTAAGGTTTACGGGGATGCTTCGGCCACCGGGAAGGGGAACGACTGCTTCAGGACCCGCCTCGCCTGCGAGAGAAGGCCCAGAGGTAACACCACCGCTGGCAAAGGCCGCCATGCCGCTTGCAGCCGCATTTGCGGCCCAGTCGCTGCCCAGATAGTAGGTTGGGGCCAATGCTCCGGCCAAAGACGGAAACATGCCCATTAGATTGGTTATCCCGGAGCCGATCAATCCGCCCGCTTTCGAGAGCAAACCTCCGAGTAGACCACCGGTAGGGCCGCCGAGACCGGGCAAACCGCCGCCGATATTGACCACCGCTGCTTCTACGTTCATGGTCGCTGTGCTGTGCGACCCGCCGCCGAGTCCAGGAATGAGTTTTTCGAAAAGGCCCATAGCCGGATTCATCACGTAGTTGGTAAGAAACTGCTTTGTCAGCATATTGCCGAATTGCGAGAGGATCGACGTGCCGAGATTCCGCAATGAGTTACTGAGAGTCCGGCTGTGATCATCCACATGGTTTATGTTGGCGATGAGGTCCCAAAGGGTACGACTTGTCATGTCGATAGAATTATTGAGCGCCTGGAGGGCCTGCTCGGCGATCTGGGCGTTACTGCCGGTCTGCCGCATCTGGTCGTCCCATTCCTGAAAGAAGTTTTGGGCAATGGATCCATTTGCCCTGACATTCGCCCGATTTTCCTCCGCGCTCGTTACTTGCTGAGTCGCCGAGTAAAGCCCCGGAACCGACCGGTCGACACTGGCGAGCTTTTGCAGATCCTCGACCTTCAAAAGCGCAAGCTGCGCCTGTAACTGACCTTGATGTGTTCCGGAAATGTTCGCCTGTTCGACCCCGAGCTGCGCGAGCGCCTGTTGCCCGGAGAGCGTGTGGGTTTTTTCCGCGTCGGCCACATGGAGGTCATAGATTTTCCGTGCGATTTCTGCGCGCTGGGTATCTATGCCCAAAAGCTGTTTTTGCTTGTCTATTTCGGTTTGGAGGATCGACGCCGCCTCCGGTGTCGGGTGCTTCGCGGAAAGTTGCGACTGCAGCCGCATGATCGCCGTTTTTGCCTTGTCCGATTGATCGGCGATACGTGACAACTCGTCATGAAGCTTTTTGGCGGCTTCGAGCTGGTCGGCTCGAAAGATGTCACCCGCGCTTTTTGCCTGAGCGATGGCAAGTTGGTCCTGCTGATCTTTTAGCGCCTGCTGCAGCCGGGTAAAATCGTTTTCGGCTGCTTGAGACGCATATTTAGCCTGGTCGGCGCCAAAGACCTTGGCATGACCACCACCCGGGTGCTTCGCCGCGGCTTCCTCCGGTTTTTGGGCTGCCCAATACGAAAACGGCAATTTCGATTCGGCTGCTGCCGCAGGTTTGGCCGTTTCCGGCGTAACAAGTCCCTGGAGCGTGCGCAGGTTGCTCTCAACCGCATTGAGTGCGTGCTGGTCTATCCAGCGGCGCGGATCGGGCATCCAACCACCGAGTAGTCCTTGTTCATTTTTGATTTTTTCGCGGTATGCGGCGGCTGACGCCTGGTCATGCTCGATCGCGGCCTTGATGTCGGCCTGGCTTCCGCTTTTTGCTCCGGCGAGCATCGCGGCATAGCCTTGCACGTTCGGGTTATCGAGGAAACCACCGGCCCGGCCCTTGGATAGTTCATGGACGTAATTGGCCGCCTGGCCGAGGTTATGCATGAGGGCCGCCGTCTCACTGACCAAACTGAGCAGGGGTGGAGCGGCCGCACTGAGGGCTTTTACAAAATCCATGGCGAGTTGCCCGATCTCGTGGAAATCATGCACGAACTCGGGGCTGAAACTGATCGAGTGCGTCGCGTCGTTGACGCTGAAAATCATCCTCTGCCACTGCAACATTTGATCTTTCAAAGGCCCGAAAAGGCTGTCGGCCAAACCTTTACCCGCTGCCTCTGAGAACATGCTCTTCAGGTTGCTCCAGATACCTTGAAAGCTGTTCTGCGTCATTTTCCCGGTTTCCGCAAAAGCACTCGTGTTTCGCATGATGAGGTCGAAAAGCGCCTGCGCGTTATTGCGCGCCTTCTTTATTTCCTCGAGCGAAAAAATGCTTGAAAGCGGGCTGGTGGTCCTGACCTGGCCGCGTAAGAGCTCGCGCATTTCCGCCCCCATCTGGGGCATGGGCCATCCCATGGCGCCGGCGGCTTGTAGCATCCTCAATGTGCTTTGCTCGACCATCTGCGGCGTCATCCCGAGTTTCAGACCCGCAGGAAGCGCTCCTTCATAGGCCTCAAGCAGTTGCTGAAAAGTCGCGGTGGTTTGCAGATTGTCGTATCGCAACCGCTGGACTGTCTGATCCGTCAGCGCAAGGGCCGCGTGGAGTTTCTGGGCGCCCTCGTAGGCATGGTGGAAGCTGTCGCCGAAACTCAAATTTTGCAAAAATGAGGAAGTAAGCGATATTTTTGCAGTTTCGAGCGTTTTGTTGAACTCCATGCCTGCGTCAATGAGCTTGCGGATTCCGCTCAAAGCCTCGTGCATCCCTTCATAGACCACGACGAATTTAAACGCATTTACAAGCGTCTCGTGGAGCCGCTGGATCGGGCCTTCGAGGCTTCGGAAGTCATCCTTCATGCCTCCCACGGCGGCGCCGACCTTTTGTTTCGCCTGCCCGAGTCCGCTTTCCAAGGGCTTCATATCTGTAGACAAAGTCACAAAAGCTTGTCCAAGATTCATTTGAACCATCCTTCAAAACGCTGCCGGACCTCGCCCGCCGACTGCTCAAGCGCCGCCCGCAGATAGGTTTCCGCGGCCATTTTGTGAGTTCCAAACTCGACCCATTTTGCGTAAAAAACTAGGTAGTTCCCGGCAATTACCTGCACGCCGGTTCCTTTTTTGACCAACTTCGACCTGATCGATTTTTTCAGGGAACCCGGTGTGCGGGCTTTCCACGCCGGGCCGCCGGCGGGGGCGGCTCTCACCTCCATTCCGACGGGGGCGAGTCGCCGGGCGCGGGATTTTATCAGGCGCCCTGCGGCGGACAGGGCCTTGCGGTTCCGTTTACGGACCATGCCCAACAACTCATTGCCGTACCATTTGACCTCATTATCCACGGCGCGCCTCCAGGAGACGGGATTGCATCTCCATCACTGCGAGACGCCGACGCCGGGTGTCGTTTGACACCCGTGGCTGCTCAATCCGGGGCGCATTGCGATAATTGAACTTCGACAAGTCAAAAAACGCGGCCTGGCGCATCGGCTCGCTTATCTGGTCGATGAGCCCGTATTTCAGAGCGTCATCTGCACAGAGCCATGTCTCGGCGGCCATCAATTCCGCGAACTTGGCCGCACTGGTCTTTTTGCCCGCCTTGCGGGCCTGATCGGAATAGGTTTGGACGATTGTGTCCCTCACCTGGTCGAGCATGTCGGCCTCTTTCCGGAGTTGACCGGAGTTCCCAACACAAAATGTGTATGGATCGTGCACCATGATGAGCGAGTTTGCCGCTGCCTCTATCGTATCTCCCGCCATCGCCAGTACGGACCCTGCCGATGCGGCAAGCCCCTCGATCATCACATGGACGTGGGCCTTGTGCGACTTGAGCAGGTTGACCAGGGTAACGGCAGTGAACACTTCACCACCCGGACTATTGAGGTGGATCGAGATCCGGGACACTGGCCCGGAGTTCTGCAGATCGGCGGCCACCTGTTTGGCCGTGAGTCCGGTTCCGTCCCAAGTTTCCCCGATCGGGCCGTAGCAAAAGATTTCGAGCTCATCGCCCATGTTCATGACCCGGTAGCCGGAAAAGTCGTTCTTGCTGTCATCCTTGCCTATTGCCTTCCGGTGGGCTTCGAGGTGCTTCTTTACGGCTTCCGAGGCCTCTTTGCCCGACCGGGCGCCGTGGGCGGCAGCCCATGCCGCGTCAAGGCCTCCCTCACTCAAGTAGAGAGTCCCGTTTTTCCACCGGCCATCGGCGTCTTTCTCCGTGCCGCCCTTGACCCAATGGTGGGGATATTTCCGATCGGTTTCATCGGCGAAAGCAATATCGGGGAGTTCGGTTTTATCGACATCCGACCACTTCGGCTCATGATCCGCGAGTTTGCTGTTATGCGTGAATCGATTGAAGATTGGGTATGCCATGGTTGCACTCCAAACCAAAAGGCCCCCGGTTTCCCGAAGGCCTGAAATCCTTACGCGCGGGGTGCCAAAGCGCACGCCCAGCCCAGGCTAAAGTTCGGATCGTTCTTTGAAGCGATCGGAGTCATCCACCAGGGCTCGCCCCCAACCCTGGCCAAAACGCGGAATGCAGTGATGGCTTGATCAAACCAAATATGGATGGAGGTATCAACAAGGAGACCGTAGGACTTGACCCCGAGCACATACTTGCTGAGATCGGCAAGTATGATGTCACCTGTAGAGCCGAGCATTTGCGCCGACTGGCTGTAAATGATCCTCTTGCCCTTCAAAGTGTCATAGGGCGCGGAACTCAAGCCGCCCGAAGGAACGTATAACGGCCAACCGGCCACCGTGTCAGTATTTGCACGATTCGGAATCGCCGTAAACATTGCGTCAAGCTGGCTCTGCGCGTCTTGATTTATGATCCATACCGCGTTTTTGCGGCAAGGAGCATACATGGACGCCCAAAGGTTGTTTACGTTCGATCCTGTAATAGTGCTGGCGATCTGATTGGCGTCTTTTGCAACTGTTAAAAGACTCGGACTGTTGAGCAAGCCTAGAGGCATACCTACACCCGAACCGTTTATGATTGAATCCGAGATTTTGAAGTCAATCACTTCGGCCATCTTGCGCCGGAGGTAAATATCCAAAACGCCAGTGTCGGAAAGTAGCTCCTCAGTGACCGGCACCAAACTCACGATTTTATTGAGTTTTACCGTTCGCTGCTCGAAATAGGGTTTGCTCTGGGGGATTTTTGCCGCTTCGCCTTCCCAGTTGGCCTGTACCCCGGCGGTGGATTCCCAGGGGCTGGTAGGATCGAACGGAAAAGTCAAAACATTTCGGGCAGTTGTGTATTGATCGCACATGCCCGAAAGGTTTTCCTCGCTGAAAACCTTTTTGATTATCTCCTGGCGGAAATCAGGTGGGACGGCGTACCCTCCATCTGACCCGCTATCTTCTCCTGCGTAGGTCGATGCGTCGTTCAGGATGCGCGTAAACTGTGCGCTCGGCCTGCCGCCGTTTCGTCCGGCCTGGTAGACATCCTGAGCGAAAGCGCCGAAGGCGTGCGGGCCTTCATATCCCATGGTTCCACTTACGCGACCGCCGCCGCTCTGGAAAGCGCTTCGGGCCGGAGGCATCGAGTCGTGGATGCCGTCGTTGGGGAGCGGGCCGGGCTCGCTGAGCCTGCCCCGGCCACCGGACCCGGTCGGATGGAACTTGTAGTCCCGTTCGAGGCTGGCGCGTCGTCTTTCCAGATTCTCGATTTCCCGGAGGTTTTTATCGAACTGGGCGCCTTCGGCGGCCGTGAGTTCCCGGCCCTGCTCGTCGGCATTATTCAGAAGCTGCTTGTTGGTTTCATGGAGTTCGAACGCGCGCTCCATACACGCAACGGCGGAGTTTTCCACCGAATAAACACCGAACATGGGATGGAGGGCCAATCTAGAAAAAAACCGCCAGGCGAGCGCCCACGCGGTTTTGATTTGGTCGATCTTAGACATATCTGGCTCCTTTCGTTTTTCGAAAGGCAGCTTGATTCTTGAGCAACTAAATGGTCATCTTCCACATTCCTTTCAGCCGGCCAAGACGGGCGAGTCCGGGTTAATGTTCAATGCTACCACCATCGTCCTTGCGGGCAATTTGCGACGGCGGGCGACCTTTGCCGCCCCGGCAGGATTCCCGCCCTTGCCGGGGTGACAAAAGTCTGGAGCCCATGAGAGTTACCAAACGGCGGTTGGAGGCCCGCCGGAATGGCCGAACATATAACGCCGTCCGTAGTTGTTGCCCGCGCCCGCCCGCCGGCCAATCCGGCGGGTAGGTGCGAACACAAAGGAGTCGACAAAACTACAGACGGCCATGCGGGAGCCCAGATCCCGGTATGGCCGATCAATTCACACCGCCTACGGCGTCCGCCGCTTCGGCCTGGCGCCGATAACTTTCCAGTTCGATCGCCTGGCGCTTGTCACGTTCTGCTTTTTCCGCTTCGAGATCGTACATTTTCTTTGAGAGGAGGCGCTTGTAGAGCTGCTCGCCCCGGAGGAGTTCGAAGCCGGATTCATCGCCCTCAATGATGATATGGTTGGCGAACTGTGGCACACCGGAAACCTTCATCTCGGCATCAACGCTGGAGCGCTGATCGATTGCCATGCACTCGATGAGAGCGGCAGGAGGGATGCCCATGTTATGCGCCTGCTCGCCGATGTGACCGAGGAACCAGGGGGAAAAACCAAGGAACAGCTTGGCCGCCACCCGGAAGAACTCGGGGAGATTTTTTAGATTGAGTTCCTGCATCCGGGCTTCGAGGTCCGCCTGTTCGCCGTCTGAAATCCTGACCGTTACCTGGCTCATTTTTCGCCCTCCGTGATAGGTAATTCCGATTTCGTGTATAGATAAATTCTATATGATGGCATTTTGACATTTTCCTTGACGGAAATTCAACCTCAAAAAAGCAGTGTGCGGAAAATTTTTTGCCGGGTGCGGGGGACAACTTTTATGGGGGACAAATGGGGGACAAATCGACCATTGAAAGAGAAAGGGGTTAGCAGTTTTTCTGCTAACCCCTTGATTTTCCTAGCGCGCCCAGGGTGATTCGAACACCCGACCTACGGATTCGTAGTCCGGCACTCTATCCAGCTGAGCTATGGGCGCACACGAGTTTTTCTTTGTACCAGGAAACGGTGCGGAAAGCAAGAGGCTAGAGTCTGCCCGACCGTAAAATCGAGATGATGAGCCAGATGCCCAGAAGGGTTGCGACCCCGTAGCCGGCAAGGCCCAGGAGGGCGGTAAGCGAGACGGTCTGGAGGCCCAGGAACTTGAAGGTGAAGGTGATGACCCCCTGCCTGGAATTGAGAATCATTGCCGCGGCGATTATCGAGGCGGCAATCACGACCCCGACGGTCAGCCGGTTTACGCCCTTTTCCAGGACGGACTGGGCCTGCTCGAATCCCGTGTGGCGCAGCTCTATTTTCTGGCGGCCCGAGGCGGTCTGCCGAAGGATATCGCTTACGTGTTTGGGGATGCTTCTGGCGTAGGCGCTTAGCGCCCGTCCTTCCCGGTCGAGGTTTCTAAAGAGGCTGCGGGTGTTTAGCTCGCGCTGGAGGAGCTTTTTGGCAAAGGGCCTGGTCACCTCCAGGATGGATGCGTCGCTTCCGAGTATTTTCCCCAGGGCCTCGGTCTGGATGAAGGTTTTGAGGAGAAGGAGGAGGTTTCTGGGAAGGCGTATCCGGTATTTGAGCACGAGTTCCATCATCTGGTCGTAGACGTCTTTTACAGAGATGTGCTGCAACGAGCGGCCGTAGAAAGATTCGCTCACGTCTTTCAGATCGTTTCGGAAGGCCTTGAGGTCCATTTCCTCATTGATGAGGCCGGCCTCCAGCAGGGCGTCCATGACCATTCCGTAGTCGTGTTCGGCGTAGCCCAGGAAGAGGTTTGCGATCTGGCGCATGGTTTCTTCGTCAAGGCAGCCCGTGATGCCGAAGTCCACCAGGCTCACCCGGCCGTCGTACATGACCAGGGTGTTTCCGGGGTGGGGGTCCGCATGGAAAAAGCCGTAGAGCATGAGTTGGCGCGAAAAGGAGCGCAGCCCGATCATGGCCACTTCTTTGGGGTCGATGCCGGCGGCGCGGATCTGCTCGACCTGGTCCATCTTGATGCCTTCGATGTGCTCCATGACCAGCACGGACCGGGTGGTGTAGTCCCAATGGACCGCGGGGATGTAGATCTCTTTTACGCCCTCGAAATTGCGGGCGAATTTTTCGATGTTTCCGGCTTCGATCATCATGTCCAGTTCGCGCAATATGTTGCGTTCGAACTCGCGAACGATGTTGGTTGCGCCGATGACTCTGCCGAGTTCGAGCGTTTTTTCGGCCCTGGCCGCAAGAAAGTACATGAGGCCCAGGTCTTCCTTTATCCTGCGGTCGATTCCGGGGCGAATGATCTTAACGGCCACCTTTTCGCCGGAGGGAAGCCTGGCCACATGCACCTGGCCTACAGAGGCCGCGGCGATCGGTGTTTGCTCGAATTGGGCGAAGATGTCGAGTAGAGGCCTCTTCAACTCCCGCTCCATGACCGCCTTCACTTCATTGAAGGAAACCGGGGGCACCATGTCCTGGAGCTTTTTGAACTCGGAGATGTATTCGGGGGGGAAGATATCGGCGCGCGTGCTCATGAGTTGGCCGAGTTTTATAAAACTTGGCCCCAGCTCTTCGAGCGCCATGCGAAGGCGGCGCGGAGAGGGAAAACCGTTCCTCGGGATCGCTTCGGCCTCGGGGGCCTCCGTGCCGGCCTTCTTTCCCTGCATCACCCTTTCGAGGATGTCTCCAAAGCCGTGCTTTACGAGCACCCTGCTGATTGCGCCAAATCTGCCAAGCCCCTTTAGTCCGCGAATCCCCCTGGAGATTTTCATCAAATTTCCCCGAAAGCCTCTGTATTCGAGTGCACGCCTGCGCCCCGACCGTCGCATCGATTTTTTACATGTTGGAAATTATAATAGCTGACATTGGCGAGAAATCATAGTCAATGACGAAAAGAAGGCGGCAAGTCGCCGAAATCAAAAGAGCCGCGCAGCGGCGTGGGGGGGCAGGGGGCGAAAGCCCCCGCTCTTTTGCCCTTGGTTTTCGAGGCGGCTCCGGGCGCGGATTCGCTTCTGACTCCGCCACCCGGAGCAATACGAAATTCGAAACTACCGGTATACCCAGTGCCCGGGGATCCATGCTCCGTACGGGGTGTAGTGACCGGGGAGCCAATACCTGGGGGCGGGTTGGTAGTAATAGTCCGCCTGCGGGGGAGGCCCGTAGTAGGCCGGCCCGCAGCCGTAAGGGCAGAAGGGGGCGCTTGCGATTACGGCCGCCGCTCCGAGTGCTGCGCCCGCGGCGGCGAAGGGAACCCACAGGGGATACCCATAATAGGCCTGAGCACGGGGCGCAGGCGCAAGCATCAAAAGCGCGACTGCGATGGCCGCAGATAGCAGCATTTTTTTCGTATTCATTCTTTCCTCCTTATGTTACGTGCTAAATAGCGCCGATGGCGAATTCACAGGCTAAGACGTCGATGCCCTTCGATTAGTCTACGTCCGGCGCATAAAAATTTGCCGGGGGTTGAATAATAATTTTTCATTTTTTGCAGACGATGAGGCTTATGGTCAAAGTATTTTTTAGAGAATCGGAATTCGAGGCGCCCGGAAACGTAACCATACGGGAACTGATAAAGGGACTCGGGCTAAATCCCCTGAGCGTGCTTGCGGTACAGGGGGGAAAGCTCGTCAGTAACGAGACCAGGCTGAAAGATGAGGGGGAAATCAAGCTTATTTCCGTTATATCGGGCGGATGACACATCTGCCGCAGCGACGCAGAGCGCTTCGAGATGGTCTCTCGGCGATCTCTGGTACGCCAGGATAAGCCTGGCTGATCTGTCCGACTGAAAGGTGTCGGACGTGTTAATTGCTCGTTCAACACGTAGCTGCGGTCGCCCGCGCAGGGTAACCGAACGCGGGGAGTCGGCCGGTC
>JAKAJS010000087.1 GCA_021813685.1 Deltaproteobacteria bacterium
GCAGCCACCAGTTTGGTTCTGAGCTTCATACTGCTCATTCGATGCACTCCCGGGCCAAGGTTATTTTTCTGCCGGACGGATATCCATCCGTTTTGCTGCAGGGACGCTGGAGAAAATTCAGGCTCCCCGCTTTTACTTGTCGGAAAAAGGCCGGGAAAACTTGACTGGAAATTGGACGGTGGGGCCGCCTGCCGGGTCGCCTGGCCCCAATTCGGCAATCGTCATGGCCTGGCCGCCGCCCCGGGAAGCGGCGCCTCGGCTTGGCCATCCGGCTACGGCGACCCGCCGCCCACCGGGCTGCGGCGGCTCGCCGCCGTTTCCTTGAGGTAGACGTCAACGAGCATGCCGGGGTAGATGTGTACGCCCGCGGGCGGCTTGAAGCTGAAAAGAACCGAAAGATCCCGCACGTCCACCTTTTCGGTTCGCTGATTGGAGAGTTCGACTTTGGGAATGACATAGGGGGCGATGCGCACAAATTTCAGGGGCACGCTCGTATCGCTTCCCCGGAGAAACATGCGGGCCTGCATTTGCGAAAGGGGCGGGAGTCTCGGGACGAGAATTTCATCGACAAAACAGCGGACCTGGTAGCTTGGGGCACTGTGCCCCATGACGACGACGGGGTTATAGCCCTGCGTATAGGTTTCATAAATACCTGAAGTGGAGGCGTAACTGCCTTTGGAGGCGAGAAGCGAGTAAACGACCCCGTCGACCGGGGCACGGACGGTGTACCTGGCGAGGAGAGCCGCCCCGGCTTCATAGGTCTTTCGCGCCGCCTCGTACTGCTGCTTCTGATTTGCGATGTCGTAGGACCAGGCGCCCGCCTTAGTCAGCTCAAAATTTCTCTGCTGGACCTGCAGGTTGCTCTGCGCAACGTGTACCGCATTGGTCGCATCGATCAGCTGCTGCCTGCTGATCGATTTGGGGTTTATGGCATCGGATTTTTTGATGATGGCCAGATCGTCCTTTGCGGTCTTGAGGCTTGCGGCGGCAGCGGCCACCTGAGCCTTATTGACCTCGAGGACTTCCTTTCTCGGCTGCGCCCGGAGTTGGTTCAAAAGGGCGAGAGCAGCCTCTGCTGCGGCCTTTTGCTGTGCCACTACGGCCTTTTGGACCGAATCGTCGATTTGAAAAAGCGGCGCCCCTTTTTTCACCCGTTCGCCTTCGGTGACCAGGATATGGGTGACGGTTCCCGAGACTTCGGGGAATATGTTGATATTTTCCCCGCTTGCCTGAAAGCTTTCAATGATGCCCTCGGCGTAGACGCCCTTGGCATAGGGATTTTGGGCCGGACGGAATGCGGGGGGCAGCGGCGGTTTCTGTGCTCCGGAATAATAGGCGCTGACGAGGCCGGCCGCGATGCCGATGACAGCCAGCACGATGAGCAGCTTAGTTCTCAATCTCGCCTCCGCGCATGATTTTCACTATCCTTCCGTCTTCCATCGCGATGATGCGGTCTGCAAACTCGTATATCCGGCTGTCGTGGGTGACGATCACGATACAGCGGGTGTCGTTTAAAAATTCGTTTTTCACGAACTCGATAATCCTTTTGCCGGTGGTTCCATCGAGCGAAGCGGTGGGTTCATCGAAGACCAGCAGATCGGGACCTCCGACAATGGCCCGGGCGATCGCCACGCGCTGCTGCTCGCCCCCGCTCAATTTACCCGGGGGAAGCGAGGCCTTGTTCTTAAGCCCGACCACGTCGAGAAATTGCACTGCGTCCTCCATCGAGCGGTTCCAGTCCTTTTTTTTGAAAATCAGGGGGATGGCCACATTTTCCATCGTGGTGAGTTTGGGAAAAAGGTGATAGTCCTGGAAGACGAAGCCGACCTTGTTCAACCGGAAGTCGGCGATCTCGTCGGGGCTCAAGGCCCAGATGTCTTTTCCTTCCACAACGACCCTGCCGGCATCGGGTTTGAGAATGCCGGAGATCATGCTCAAAAGGGTGGTTTTCCCGCTGCCCGACGGCCCCACGACGTAGAGCATCTCCCCGAAGCGGGCTTCGAAAGTGATGCCCCGAACGGCCCAGGTCTTTGCCTCTCCCTCCCCGAACCACTTCTCCAGCCCCGTTGCCGTAAGCGCCGCCTCGGTCATGGCTATCCTCTGAATATGTCGAAGGGCTGTACCTTCATGACTTTTCTTACGGCCAAAAGGCTCGAGGTGGCGGCAATGACAATTACCAGCACGAACGCTATCCCGAGATTCCAAAAACCGATATCGGCCGTATAGTTGGGGACGTATCTTTTCCCGAGGGCGATGAGAAGCGCACTCATCCCCACGCCGAGTCCGTAGCCTGTAATCGAAGCGAAGGTGGCCTGGTAGAGGATCATGTAGGTCAATTCGGAATTTCTCGCCCCGATGGCTTTCAGCGCCCCGAATTTTTCCAGGTTTTCGAGAACGAACGTATAGAACGTCTGGCCGGAAACCGACATGCCGACCAGAAATCCTATGAAGGTCATCATGAGTATGTTCGTTCCGACCCCGGTCTGGTAGGTGTAATAGTTGGCGATCTTCTCCCGGAAGGTCTCCCGGGTGAGCGCGAGGTAGCCGGTTTTGGCGACGGCCTTGAGAATCCGGGGTATGTCCGCCTCGCTTTTGGGCTGCACGAGAATGTAGGCGATGGTGAACCGGGAGTTGGGCAAATAGCTGACCGCACGGCTGTAAGTGGTGTAGAGGGTGGGAATGCCGAACATGTTGCTTACGGGCACCTTGGCGATCCCCACAATTTTGCCCCGGTGGTCGTTTATCTCGAAAGTCGTCCCGATGGTTGGGCTTTCCAGCTTGGCGTAGTCCTCGTCCTTAACGATAAGGAAGGCGTTGGCGTCGAAGATATCGTTGATTTTGCCTTCGATCAGCCGGGGTCTGCCGACGAGGGTGGAATCATCGAGCCCCAGAACGGTCGCCGGCTGCCAGGTGCCGTCGGAAAGCTTTACGAGCCCTATACCCTGGTAGAGGGGAACGGCGTATTGGACGCCGCTTATGCTCTTTACCAGGTCGAGTACGTAGCTGGGCATCGGAATGGTGTTGAGGGGGTTTTTGAGCGAGGGATCCATGACCCAGATTTTGGCCCCGACGTTAATGACCGTCGAAGACGCCTTGGCGAGAATGCCGGAAAATATCGAGGTGAGCTGTACGACCAGGAACATGGCGAAAGTAATGCCCACGATGAGGCCGGCGAATTTTCCGCGGTCGTTAACGAGGAGCTTGAGGGCGACCCTTAGTATTCCCTTCACTGGACATCTCCCAAGAGAGCGAACGTGGGCGCCGCCCCAACCGGCAAGATCATGTCAGTCTCTGTATTTTGGCGGCCAAGTTTAGTGAGTTTGACCTGCGTTCGCAAGCGAATTCATGGCGCGCGGCTAGTGCCTGTATTGCAGGGAAAACCGCAGGGGGGCGTCTCCCGCCACTTTTGCGGCTTCCTCCATTACAAGGGCGCGTTCCTTTGGCAGTCGTACGACCCCGCTCACGCAGACGGCTTCGCCGTCGAATTGTACATCGAGGGTGGGCACAAAAAAGGGAAGCCCGGTGAAGAGGTGCGCCTTTATCTCATAGGCGAGCGAGCGCATCCGGAGTTCTCTCAGCTCCTCTTCGCCGGCCAGGGCGTCCTTTTCGGAAAGCAGCAGGCAGAGCCGGGCGGAAACCTGTTCGGCAGGAACTCCGGTCGTGTCAAGATAAAGGTCGTAGTCGGCGGGGTCTTTTCCGTTCCTGCCGTAGACGCTTAGAAGAAAGCCCTCCCGTTCCCGCTCGGTACTCTCAATGAGCCGACGGGCCGAATCCTCGTCAATGTCCTCCCGGCGCGAGACCCTTGCGATTCTTTCCTCAAGGCTTGCTGCAACGCGCACGCGCAGGGCCGTCGGGACACCCCGCAGAAGATAATTGCCCCCCCGGCCCATGACGACCACCCTGCCCGAGGCGGCTTCCTTCATTATTTCGGCCTGGACCATGGCGATAAAGCTCACATAGGAGCGGTCGTATCTCTCCCAGAGCCTGGGGGTGCGCTCATCGAACCCCTCCGACCACTTCTCCCACCTGCGGCCCGCTTCCCGCACACGGGCGAGAATGCGCTCCCGGTCCAAAAAGCCGTACCCGAGGGTCTGCGCCGTAAGGAGCCCGATCCTTCGCCCCTCGCTCCCCACATCCCTTGAAATCGTAAGGACAGCCATCGATCACTCCCCGGTTCGCTCCTGATGGTGAGTCAGGTCCTCTTCATTTTTGCCGGCGGCCCACGCGCGCCGTAACAGGAGTTTTCCGGCGCCAACGACCGCAAGCGCGCAAAACGCCTCGAACCCGTAGCGGGCAAGGGCGGGCGGGTGTAGAAAATGCAAGACCACCGGATCGGTTGCTATCATCTCTCCGCCGACCTTTCCGAGCAAAGCCGCCCCGATATAGACGATTAGCGGATACCGGTCCATCAGCATCGAAAGCAGGCCGCTCGTAAAGATGACGAAAGGAATGGAGGTGCCAAGGCCGAGAGTGAGGAGCAAAAGGCTGCCGTGAGAAGCCCCGGCGATGGCCAGAACGTTATCGAGAGACATCGTGAGATCGGCGACCAACATGATCCGGATCGCCTGAAAAAGGGTTGCGGCCTCTTGTCCCTCCTCTCCCGGAAAGCCCTGGACGAAGAGTTTTCCCGCGATCCACAAGAGGACGATGCCCCCGGCAAGCTTTACAAAGGGCGCGTCGAGGAGCCTTGCCACCGCCAGGGTGAGAACCAACCGCCCCACCACGGCGGCCCCGGCTCCGAGGATAAATCCTTTTTTCCTCAGGTGCGGCGGGAGCCACCGGATGGCCATAGCGATCAAAACAGCGTTATCGCCCGAAAGGACCAGGTTGATCGCTATGATGTTCAGCAGGTCCCAGAAAAAGGACCAGTTAGCCGCGAATTCCATCGAGCTCGACACTCAAAAAAACCGGCGGCCAGTCGACGGCCTCCCCTGCAAGGGAAAGCGGGGGAAGGCCGGGAAGAGCCGCAAGGGGGAGTTTTTCCACCACGGTGAGCCACAGGACGGGTGTTACATTTGGAGATGCCCCGCAGCGGCTGCAAAGCTTCTCAAAGCCGCTCTGCAGGGTGGCTCGCATCTTTTCGAGCTTGTCGGGCTCGGTTCCCCGGGCGGCACTTCTTATGAAATCCCCCAGCCCCTGCCGGCAGGAGGCGAGGAGTTCTGTGATCCCGGACCCCTCGGGGAGCGATTCGGAAAGCCAGGGGACCGGCCCAAGCATCAGAGCGGTCGTCGAAAACCCTTTTCCGCTCTTCTCGCAGGAGGTCTTTATACTCTCCAGAGCTTCCTCGACAACTTCGGGAAAACCGGCGACAAACACCGGGGGGTTTTCGGGCGGACGCAGCGAAAAGATGCGCAGCCAGGCCTCGATGCGCTTTGGCAGCATGTAGAGCAGGCTGTTTTCATCGGGAGTAAGGGCTGCTTCCAGGCTCGTTTCCACCGGCTCGGCATCTTCTTCCTCGATCCCCAGGATATCGCGGAACTCCCGTTCGATGGCGCCCAGACGATCGTAGCCCTCCGCGAGTTCGAGTTCCTTTTCATCCAGTTCGCGGGCCATTTCCAAAAAGATCGCTGCCCGGACGATCTCCTTTTGTTCGGCATCCGGCGGGAATTTCCCGCGCAGTTCCTCCTGGATCCGGTAGCGGGGCTCATCGATTTCATCGAGGGCCTGCCTGAGGAAGCCGAGGATGCCGCCGGGGCCGCCGTGCACTTTTGCAAAATCGCGGTACCCGCGGATGCAGGCGTCGATGCGGGAGGAAAGCTCGCCTTCGCCAAGAACCGCATACCCGGAGACCCTCTCCTTTACCCCTTCCGGAACCGGGGCCCGGCTCACGATCTCGAGGATCTCGAGGCGCGGGAGAAAAAGGCAGAGTTTTTCGAGCGCAGAGGAAGAAAGCGTCGTGTGCGGAAAGAGGAAATAATCGATATCGGTCATACTGTTTTTTCCTATGGTTGCAATCAGCCCCAGAAAAGCCCCCTGGCCGGGAAGGCGATGTTTTCCAGGCTGCAGGCGGCTTCGAGAAGTTTACCCATGGCCCTTTCGCCTTCGACCCCGGCTTCGAGGGAAAATTCATTGACGAAGGCATCGATGTGGAGACGAATCACCTCGGGCGACATTTCCTGCGCGTGCTTTTCTATGTAGGCGCGCACCGCTTCGGGGTGCTTTCGGGCAAAGAGGAGGCTTTCCCTGATTTTTTCCTCGACCGTGGCGGTGAGGTCCCGTCCCAGGTCGCGCCGGACGGCGATCGCCCCAAGGGGGAGAGGAAGCGCGGTTTCGCTTTCCCACCACCGGCCAAGATCGAGTACCTCATGGAGCCCGTAGGCCCGATAGGTCCACCTGCCCTCGTGAATTATGACTCCCGCGTCAACCTCGCCAGCGGCGACCGCAGGCATGATGTGGTCGAACGGCATGGGGACCCTTTTCCCCCGGTGCGTGCCTTCGAGCCGCAGAAGGAGATTGGCCGTCGTCAAATCGCCCGGGGTGGCGATTGTCGCCTCCCGCAGCTCTTTCATCCCGACGGGACGCTTCGAGACGACCAGGGGCCCGCAGCCTCTTCCCATGGCTCCTCCTGCCCGCAGCAGCCAGTAGTTGTCGAGAATGGACAGGGCGGCGCTCGTAGAAATCTTGGAAATATCGAGAGCCCCCTGCCCTGCGCGCCTGTTCAGCATCTCCACGTCTGCAAGCAGGATATCGAGGGAGAAGGGCAGATCGATTTGCTTTTCCGCCATGGCGCAAAAGATGAACGTATCATTGGGACAGGGAGAATATCCAAGTGTCAGAGTCTTCACTGTTACCCCCAATCGCTGTTACGGGTGGAAGGCGTGCTGCGGGCAGTCAGAACTCGCCTTGCGACCGCAAGGCAGTTCGCGACTGCTGCGGCGAGGTCCCAGTGCGACTTTTCGCGCACCCCGGCCACGTTGCTCACGCCGCGAAACTCCAAAAATGGAACGTCAAAAAGGAGGCAGGTCTGGGCGATCGCACTCCCCTCCATATTTTCGGCAAGCGCTGCGAAACGATGGAAACGGTCGGAAGCCGTTTTCGCATCCCCGGAGACCATACCGACCGTAAGGCTCGGTCCGTAGCGGACCCGGAAGCCGGGAGCGGCCGAATCAAAGCCTTGCGGCAGCGGCACGGCCCCTGAAGGTCCCGGGCTGAAGAACCCCTCGGGAAGGATGGAGCGGATCTTGCCGCGAACGATATATTCGGAGAGCGGAAAAGAGTCGGAGAAGGCAAGACCCTCTTTTACGACAAGCGGGATTCCTATACCGCTTACCGGCGCGGGGCCGCTCTCGGTGAGAATTCCTTCATCGGCAAAAAGGCAGCTCGTTGTCACCAGAACGTCTCCCACCTCCAGGCCGGAGCCGGGATAGGCGCCCGCGCAGCCGACGTTCCAGACCTCGGTCGAAACGAAGTTCGAAAGCGCAGCCGCGGCAACCGCGGCCGCATTCACTTTCCCGATCCCCGTCTCGCCCACGAGCAGCTTAAGCCCTCCGTGGATGCGAAGTGAAAAAGCACGCCCCGCAAGGCGGAGTCTCCGAAATGTCTTGAGATCGGCAAAAGGGGCGATTTCCCCCTCGGTCGCCCCGAGGATTATCAGATCGACTTTTTCCATTCGTTTTCCCGAATCAGTCCCTTCGTACAGGTGAGCTTTTACCAAAAAACCGGCCCCCGCTCAATTGCCATAGTGTGTCAAAGTTGATAGGATGACAAGCGGCAAGACGGCCAACCGTGATATAAAGATATTGATCGTTAGACCGAATGCGGGAAGAATAATGAAAGTCGTAATCGCCAAGACAGCGGGGTTTTGCAAGGGAGTGCGGGGGGCGATCGAAGTGACGATGAACGCCATCCAGCAGCGCCAGAAGGGGGAGGACCTCTGCACGTTCGGGCCCCTCATCCACAACTCGCAGGTGCTCTCCATGCTTGCGAAAAAAGGGGTTGCCGACGAAAGCCTGATCGAGCGCTGTGCGGGCAAGAAGGTGGTGATCCGCGCACACGGAATCCCGCCCTACAGCCGTCAGAAACTCCACGAACAGGGAGCGATTCTTCTGGACGCCACGTGCAAACGGGTGGCCAAGGTTCATGCGGCGATAAAACGCCACGCCCGGCACGGCTACAACACGATAATCGTAGGGGATGCGGACCACGCCGAAGTGATCGGGCTTCTGGGCTACACGGAAAACCGGGGCGCGGTGATAAACCGAGCCGAACAGCTCGACGACTTTCCCCCGGAGTGGGACAAGGTGTTGCTTGTGGCGCAAACCACTCAAAACGAGGAGGTTTTTCGGGAAATCGAGGAAGCCTTTCGCAAAAAATACCCGAACGGGATAGTGAAAAACACGATCTGCGATTCGACGCAGGAACGGCAGGCCGAGGTGCGGCAGATGTGTTCGAAGGTCGAAGCGATGGTGATCGTGGGGGGACATAACAGCGGGAACACCCTGAGGCTGGCCGAAGTGGCGCAGGACTGCAGAATACCGACCTTTCACGTGGAAACCCAGGCAGAACTCGACCCCGCCGTAATGGGGCGCTATTCCTGCGTGGGCGTCTCGGCCGGAGCTTCGACCCCCAACTGGATCATCCGCGATGTTGTGGATTTTCTCGAGGCCATGGACCCGGGAGTGGGAAGAAAACTCCGGGTAAGACATCTCCTCGACGGGCTTGCCTACGGCAATTTTTTCATCGCCCTGGCCACGGCGCTTCTCGTTCAAACTGCAGCCGCCCTGACCAACCTGGCAGGGCAGGCGAGCTTCAGCCTCATGGCCGCCGGATATGCCTTCGCGATGCACTCCCTAAACGTCTACCTGGACCAGGATTCGATCGAACTGAACGATCCGGGCAGGGCCGCTTTTTATTTCAAATGGCGACCGATTTTCATGGGATCGAGCGCGGTGTGCCTGGGCATAGCCCTGGCCCTGGCCTATCAGATCGGATTTCCCAACTTCCTGGCCATGTTCGTGCTCATCCTGCTGGGCGTTCTTTATGGGGTAAAGCTCTTTTTGCCCTCCGACTGGCAGAGATTTCCGGCCAAGATAAAGGACATCCCCACGTCCAAGACTTTCCTGGTGCCCATGGCCTGGGCCGCTGTCTGTATCCTGCCCTATTTTACGGACTATCGCCCGGTCACGGTAGCCTACGCGGGCTGGATCATTTTTCTTCTCGCCCTGGTGCGCACCACCATGCTCGATCTATTGGCCGTCCAGGGCGACCGGCTGGTCGGCAAAGAAACGCTGGTCGTGCTCGCCGGGGAAAAGAATACGTTGCTGTTCGTGGTCGGGGCACTCGCGCTTCTTGCCGTAACCGCGCTTTTGGGCCCTTTTGCCGGCATCTCCACCGGGTTTTCCTACTTTCTCCTCGTTCCCGCGGTCATATACGGGATTTTCCTCAAAATAGGCTATGCGAGAAAGCTCCGCGAAGACCCCATCTACGAGGTCATGATCGAGATCGTGCCGATCGTTACCGGCCTGTGCGCCATAGGCTGGAATCTCACGCACTGACGGGCGACGGAAGGCAGCGGGTTGTCACTTTTTCACAATCTCACACGGTTTTCCCCCTACGTGGGGAGCGCCATCTTTTTCCTGACCTATATCTTTATCGCACTGGGCGAAAACAGTCCCCGAAAACTCGACCGCCCGACAGCGGCACTGCTGGGGGCCGTGCTGATGGTCATCTCCGGCACCATCACCAAAGCGGAAGCGATGGCCGCCCTGAATATTCCGACCCTCTCGGTCCTGTTCGGCATGATGGTGCTGATTGTCGCTCTCATGCAAAGCGGTTTTCCGGTGCAGTCGGGCTACAAGGTGCTGACCCTCTGCCGGAGTCCGAGGGCGCTCATGGCTGCGGTGGTCTTCGCATCGGGCTTCGCCTCGGCCATCATGCTAAACGACACGGTCTGCCTTCTTGGAACTCCCCTGATACTGGAAATAACCGGGCAGGCAGGGATCTCGCCCGTCCCCTTCCTGTTCGCCCTGACTACGAGCGCAAACATCGGCAGTGTCATGACCCTTACCGGAAACCCGCAAAACATCCTGATCGGACATGCGTCGGGGTGGTCATGGTCCGGCTTTGCCCTGCGGATGGCCCCGATCGCTCTGGCGTGCCTGGTGGTAAACTGGGGGCTCCTGCTCCTCTTTTTCCGAAAACCGCTTGCTGCCGCAAAAGACCATTTCTCCAGGCGCCCCGAGAATACGGGCATTCCGGCCAATCACTCCCTGGGGGTAAAGAGCGGATACGTATTCCTGGGACTCCTGATCGCGCTGATTTTCGGGGCGCCCATGGATGTGAGCGCTCTTAGCGCGGCAGCGATCCTCCTGGTCTGGGCGAACCGACCGCCCTCGGAGATCCTCGACTCGGTCGATTGGCCCCTGCTGCTTTTCTTTGCCGGCCTTTTCGTCGTGGTAGCCGGCTTTGTCAAGGCGGACGGGGCTCTCCTCTCCGGGGCGGCGAGCCTTTCCGGGAAGCCTTTGACGCTGGGAAACACATTTATCGTAAGCGGCCTCTCCCTTTTGGGGAGCAATCTGTTTTCGAATGTGCCGTTCGTCCTGATCGCCGGCCACTGGGTGAAAACAATGCTACACCCGGGATTTTCCTGGCTGCTCCTGTCTCTAACCAGCACGTTTGCGGGAAACCTCACCCTGTTTGGCAGCGTCGCCAACCTCATCGTGGCCCGAACGGCGCAAAAATCGGTGTCTCTTTCCTTCATCCAATTTTTGAAGGTGGGCATTCCCGTAACGGTAGTCACCACAACGGTGGGAGTCCTGCTCCTGTATGGCCTGAGACTTCTGGGGGCGGTGTGATTAAAAAAGCATCCCGGCCGGCAGGCGGCAAGGATGCTCCATTAGGATTTCCGGGATGAAAACCGCACGCCTCAGGCGATGGCGGAAAGCCCCGAGGAAATATAGGCTGCCGGGAGTACGACCGGTGGATGCGCGGCGTAGTCCTTCCCATCCATGAGTTTGGTAAGAAAACGGCTGTGGAGGGTGTGGCCGGCTTTGCGGACTTCGAAATTTCCGAGCACCGGAACTCCCGTCAGGGCCAAGTCCCCGATAAAGTCCAGGATCTTATGGCGCACACATTCGTCCGAATAGCGGAACCCGTTGACGTTTAAAACTTCGTTCTCGTCGAAGACAACGGCGTTTGAAAGCGAACCTCCCCGGATGAGGCCCATTTGCTGGAGCCGCAACACGTCTTTGAGAAAGCCGAAGGTTCGCGCCTTGGCTATTTCTCTACCAAAACTGCCGTTTTTCAACTCCCAGGAATATTCCTGCTTCCCGACCCGCGGATGGGGAAACTCGATTTCGTAGTGCACCTGAAAATGATCGCAGGGGGTCGCAATGATGGACGAATCGCCATCCTTTACCACCACGGGCTCCCGTATGCTCAGGTAACGCCTGGGGCCGTCCTGCTCCACTACGCAAGCCCTTTCGATAAGCTTTACGTAGGGCCCCGCGCTGCCGTCGAAAATCGGCGCCTCCGGACCGTTCAACTCCACGAGCACATTGTCGACCCCGCAGCCATACAACGCCGCCATGAGGTGTTCGACGGTGGATACGGCCATACCTGCCGCGCCAATGGTAGTTGCCTGAAATGTATCGATTACGTTGTTATAATGAGCGCAAATAGAGGGACTGCCCGGAAGATCCGTGCGCCGAAACTGGATCCCGTGATCCGCAGGCGCCGGTTTCAGAACCAGAGAGACCTTCAGGCCCGAATGCAACCCTACTCCACTGCACCATACCGATTGACCAATAGTGTGTTGTTTAAAATGAAGCACGCCCCTTTTTACCTCCCGGCCGGTCGGAAAGCATCTTCCGTGCCATACACCACTTCGATGCCGGAAACCCGATGGAAGGTACTCTTACATCTATCGGCCACAAATAACAAGACCATAATAAGAATTGCAAGTGTGGCGGAAATAATACAGAAAAGGGGGATGTGTATCTTTTTTACAACAGCGGCGGGACCATCAGGATAACAGAAAGGCCGTGCGGATTGCGCGTGTGAGTTCGCCATGGTCCTTACCCTCTCTCAGGCCGCCCGGGCCGTCTGTTCTTTATTGGTCCTATTAGTCCTATAAGTCCCATAGACCCATTGCCCGATTTCGTTCATTTCCGCCGGCACGTCATATTCGGAAGGCCGGACCATCAGTGGGCCGTGTGGATGGGCCACCTGGCAGACGGTCTCACCGCCCGCCCTTGATTCTTGCCGGAAAATATTTGATACTTGCGCATCCCGATCCATTTTCGCGGACGGGATACATCGATCCTTATCCCTTTGATCCGGAGTGCGCATGAAATTAGACCAGTTTCCCCCGGAAATGCAAGCAGCAGTGATTCCGAAGGTCGGCGGCCGATATCAGTACCGCTGCCTCGGATGCGGAGAGCTCCACTCGATTGAAGAACTTCTCTACACCTGCCCGAAGTGCGATTCGGTCCTGCTCATAGAAGATCTCGAATGGAAGCGCCTGAAAGAGGTGCCGGGTAAAAAGTGGCGCAAAATTTTCGATTACAGAAAAATGTCGAACCTGCCGGCCCTTAGCGGGATATACCTTTTTCATGAGCTGATCGGGTCGATCCTCGACCTGGAAGACATAGTGTACCTGGGCGAGGGGCGCACCCCGGTGGTAAGAGCCAATGCAACCATGAAAGAATGGGCCGGCATGGAGTTCTACTTCAAAAATGACGGCCAAAACCCGAGCGCGTCCTTTAAAGACCGCGGGATGGCGAGCGCCTTCAGCTACCTCAACCATCTCATCAATAAGCGCGGCATGCGGGACGTACTGGCGATCTGCGCCTCGACCGGCGACACGTCGGCGGCCGCGGCCCTGTATGCCTCGTATCTGTGCGGAAGTGTCAAGTCGGCCGTTCTTCTTCCCGGAGGCAAAGTCACCCCGCAGCAGCTCGGCCAGCCGCTCGGAAGCGGAGCGAGGGTCATCGAGCTGCCGGGCGTCTTCGACGACTGCATGAAAGTCGTCGAGTATCTATCGGAACACTTTTCCGTTGCGCTCATGAATTCCAAAAACGCCTGGCGCATCCTCGGTCAGGAATCCTACAGCTATGAAATTGCCCAGGCCTTCGACTACGAGGTGGGAGACCTGGCGGTCGTCGCTCCGATCGGAAACGCGGGAAACATAACGGCAATCCTTGCGGGTTTTCTCAAAATGTTGGACCTGGGCATCATAGACTCGCTCCCGGCCGTCATCGGGGTGCAATCGGAGCATGCCAACCCGGTCTACCTCTACTACCTCGAACCGGAAAAAGAGAGGAGACAGTTTCGCCCGGTGAGCGTGCGTCCCAGCGTCGCACAGGCGGCGATGATCGGAAACCCGGTCTCCATGCCCCGCGTGATCAAACTCGTCGAAGAGTACCGCAAGCTTGCGGGCGAAGAATCCGTTCGAGTCATTCAGGTTTCCGAGCAGGAAATCATGGATTCGATGCTGGTTGCAAACCGCAACGGCCATATCTCCTGCACCCAGGGAGGCGAATGCCTGGCGGGCATCCGGAAGGCTGCCGCCGAAAATAAGGTGGACAAAAACCGAACGGCCATCCTCGATGCGACCGCCCACGCACTAAAATTTGCGGGCTTTCAGGACAAATATTTCCTGGACACCTTCGAACCTGAATTCGAGATCGCACCGAAAAAGGAGATGCGAAACGCGCCCTTTTCCCTGCAGCTTCCCGAGTCGGTCCCAAGCCCTGCACGCTCCACTCTTGGCCCCGATGAGTTTCGGAAGTTCGTCGAATACAGCGCTTCGGTCATTGCAGACGTACTGGGGCTAAAACGCCTGGGCGGGTAGGAAACCGGACGAACGGCCCTCCCCGAGGCCATTCAGGGCGCAGGCCTCAGCACCACCTGTCACGGCTTTTGGGATGCAGATGCATCTCTTTGGGGGTCGGAACGACCCCCTCTATCACACAGCGATCGATCAGCTCGCGGGCGGCTGCCGTAAGGGCCTCTTCCGTCCCGGTCCACTTCGATGCGGCGTTTTCAAGCGTTGGAATTTCCCCTGCGTCCATGAGGGCGCAAAGCAGTATATAGAGCGAGGTGGCCTCGACGCTGATATTGAGATCGAATATGGCGCGGTCCATGTGCATGTTGCCATTCATTTTGTCCACTCCGGTCAAATTTTTTCGGTCATCGAATCGGCCGCGGCAAGCAAAGCGCGGACAAAGACATTGACGAGCGCCCAGATCAGGTCAAGGGAGCTAAGGTGTGAGACAATCGTCTCGTCGAATAAGAGGTGGCAGGAAGGCTCGAATTCCTCGTCGCGCTCCCAGAAGATCAAAAGGAAGGGGATTCGCGGCAAGACCCTGAAGCGGTAGGAAATACCGGCGGTATCGGTCTTTTCGCCGCCCAGGGCTTTTGCCGCCGCATCCAGAAGGTCGGGGCGGGCGTCGAAGCGGGCGACGAGCAACTCCATCGGGAGGGCATGCGCGGCGGTAAAAAACAGGCTTCCGCCCGGAAGATCCTTTTCGCTCACCCATTTATCAGCCCGAGGTTTCTTTTGGGCATACAAAAGATAATGCAGGACGGCAAGACCCAGCTGGAAATCGTTTGAAAAACCTTCCGGGCCGCCTCCCACTTCGATCGTTTCAGTTTCGGGACTGCACTCGATGGAAACGTTCAGAAACGAGAGGGTGTAGAGTTTTTTTTCGGGGTCGAATTCGCAGAGGCTCCTCGAAGCCACCTCGCGCGAGTCCGATCCCCTCAGAGTCTCCCACAAACGGCTTTCGACCTGCATCCCCGTGAGCTGCTCGACGACCTGGTCGAGTTTCTGCACCGAACCTTCCGGCTCCGGCGGGGGACTCGCCCGCTCGACCGAGGGCTCTCCGGGACTTTCGGTCAAATCCGAGATGATTTCACGCGCAAGGGGGGCCGCTTCCTTTGGCACCAGCACGTTTCCCCACCCCTTCTGGTGCACGAAGATGTTCGCATAGGCGGTCTCCATGAAGGGCCTGACGATCACGGGTATCCCTTCCTGCTCCAAGGCATCGACGATCACATCGGCCTCGAAGCGGTCCGAGAGGGTATGCACTTTCACATATTCGATTTCCGGCTCGACCAACCTGCCCCTCCCTATTGTCTGCTCACCCAGTGTCCAGCGTATTGTATTCCCATGCGTTTGAAAACTCAAACGCCAAGCGACCGGTTTGTTGGATTGCCCCTCGTAGCATTCTGGCTATACATTTGATTTGGGTGTATATAGGCGTGCAAAAGCGTCTTTCAACGCCAACTGCGAAAGGAATACCCATGAACATTCTGGTTACGGGCGGGGCAGGCTACATCGGTTCCCATACATCGAAGCTTTTGAAAAAGGCCGGACACCTCCCGGTGGTGTTTGACAATTTGTCAAACGGCTGGGCTGAATGGGTAAAGTTCGGCCCCTTCGCCTTCGGCGACATCCGCGACGAGGAGGCCCTTTACCGCGCGTTGACAGGCTTTCAGATCGAGGCGGTGATCCATTTCGCCGCAAAGGCCTACGTGGAAGAATCCACCCGGCTGCCCGAGCTCTACTTCGATAACAACGTACACGGCACCATATCGCTTCTTAAGGCCATGAAGCGGGCGGGGACCAAAACTCTGGTCTTTTCCAGCTCCTGCGCCACATACGGAAACGCCCGGACCCAGACGATCCGCGAAGACCATCAGCAGGTACCCACCAACCCGTACGGGCTCTCAAAACTTCTGTGCGAGCAGGTGATTGCCACAAGCGCCCCGGTGATGGGGCTGCGCTACGCCATGCTGCGCTACTTCAACGTCATCGGAAACGACCCCGAAGGGGAGATCTACGAGAGGCATGAACCCGAAACCCACGTTCTGCCAAACCTGATCAGGGCGGCGATGTCCGGGGGAAATTTTTGCCTCTTCGGGACAAACCACGCCACCCCCGACGGAACGGCGGTACGCGACTACGTCCACGTCATGGATCTGGGGCTTGCGCACATACGCGCGATCGACGAACTCTCGCAGCGCGAGCGGCTGGTTTCCAACGTGGGGACCGGCTCGGGGGTGTCGGTGCGCGAGCTCGTCGCCACGGTCGAAAAAGAGCTGGGGGCCCGGGTCCGTGTCGAAGAACATCCGATCCGGCCCGGAGACCCCCCCTGCCTCGTGGCCGATAACGCGCATCTGCGCACCTGGTTTGACCACGAGTTCAAACCGGTCGACCAGGCGGTGCGCGAAATGGCGGCCACCCTGCAAACCAAAGCGTGAGCGCGGTCCATATCTACAGGGCGGGCGACCTGGAGCGCCAATACTGTCGCCTTACTCAGGATGCAAAGGATTAAAAGCGCAGGGCGGTGTCCGCCCTGCACCCGCCATTTGCCGGCGCACGTTTCCGTGCGCCGGCCCTACGGCATTGGGCAATGATTCGCTTCCGGGCGGCGCAGGCGAAGCCCGCTTCGACTCTGCCACCCGGGCTTCCTGCCCGATTGACCTGCTTCTCAGTTGGTTTCCCATTTTTGGGTCGTAAAATTGTAGAAGCTGGGGGGGCTGGACCATTCCGAATAGAAGAGCCAGGAGTTGTCGCGGGCCCTGTAGACGGAGGGGAAAACCGTCTGGCTGGTCCACAGGAAGCTGTTCATCTGGGGGTCCCAAAACCAGATGCTTGTGGGAGAAGTTCCGGATGGATAGAGCCAGCCGAGTTGCTCGTGATAAATCCAGGGCGCGGAGCCTGTGTAGAAGTATCCGAACCAGCTAAGCCATTTCCAGCCGTTTCCGTAGTCCGTAGCGCCTTTCCACAGGCCTCCGAACTGTTGCTGGTAGGCCAGAACGAGGTTGGTGGCATTGATCGAACCAAGCCCGGTCACCTGGTCATAGCCGGAGGTGCAGGAATATCCCGGTTGGTTGACACTGTTGCCGACAAAGCCGTTGGTCCCTGAGGTGATGTCGTTAAAGACCATGTTCGTCGCACCGGTTGCGCTGTATTGGGTATTGGCGAGCTGATAGAAGACGGTGTTGGCGTTGCCTTGGGGCTCACCTCCCAGGCTTTGTTCGATCAGGGCCATAATGCCCGCGAAGGAGGGCGAAGCGCAGGAGGTGCCGCCGAAGGCATAGAGCCCGTAGGAACTGGAGGTGCATGGGGAGCTGCCGTCATTACAGGTGTAGACCAGGTAGCCAACGCCGTTGGCATCGGCGTTGAGCGAAAGATCGGGAAGATCGCGGCGGCCGTCGTTGGGAACTCCGGCGGACGCTTGCCAGGAAGGCTTGGAGTAGGTGGTGGACGCCCCCCCTCCCGAGGCCCACTCGTACCAGCCCCCCGAGGCGCTCCAGTCGTTCCAGGCCGCTTCGGGCAGGGCGGGAATGGAGCTCAGGGCCGAAACATCGGTGCTGCTGTTGGTCGTCCCCCAGTACTGGGACGAACTGCTGAGAGAAGTACCTCCCACGGCGATGTTGTAAGGGGTGGAGGCAATGCCGTTTACCGCCCGGGTTGCGGTGGGGGTTCCCTGAGAATTCACGCAATCGTAGGCGCCGTTGTCCCCGGAGGAGACAAAGACCGTTATGCCCTCGGCGGCCGCCTGCTCCCACAGGCTTGCATAGAACTGGTTTCCGGAGGCACCCAGATCCGACTCGCAAAGGTCGTAGCTGAGGCTCATTATGGGGGCTAGGTCGTTATCCACGACGTATTGGGCAGCCGTATCGATGCCGCCGTCGCCTACCGATGCGCTGACAAAATCTATTGTTGCTGCCGGCGCCACCGCCCCCGCCCA
>JAKAJS010000257.1 GCA_021813685.1 Deltaproteobacteria bacterium
CGATGTTGTTTCGAATATCCGCATAATTGCCGTTCGTCTGGCACACGATTCCATGGCCGCTGCCCCATCCGGCGCCATCGGTGTGAATCACCGTGTTGTTGTAAATCCGTACCGGGTGGCCCGAGACGCCCGATTCGTGATCGAGCCCGTTTGTTCCCCAGGTGACACAGAGATTGTAATCCCAGGTCGAGTCCTGTGAGCCGCCCACATCATCGATGCAATGGTAGCTCGCGGAGATAAAATTCGCATAAGCCGTATTCCCGACCCCCTGAGTCGTTATCCCCGATCCGCCACCCGACTGGGCGTAGGTCTTGCCGTCCCAGCAACTCGTCATGGTGTTGTTTGCGATCAGATTGTTATTGCCTGTTACCGACACCCCCCACTTGTTGATCTGATTGAAGGTGCAGTTTTTCACCACCGAATTGCTGCCGCTCAAAAAGATGCCGTGGGAATAGCCCGACGGGCCTCCCCCCGAATAATCGATCAGACAATTCTGAATGAGCCAGTTGCTCCCGCTGCTGCTGATGCCGCGCAGATTGGCGTTAGTGATATGCAGACCATCCAGGGTGATGTAATTTTGGGCGGGGGAGTCGACTATGCCGTAGGATACCTGCGAGGCTTCGATGTCACTATACAGTGTGCCGGGACTAGCCGTGCCGTAGACAAACAGCTGGCCGCCGTTCCAGTAGAAATTGCCGGGAGCGGTCACCGCGCTGAGCGAAGACACGAGCGTTCCGGGAGTTCCGTCGAAATTTACCCGGTAGACCTGCGCCGGGACGTTTGCCTCCCAGGTATTTGGCTGAGAACTTGGCCCCGCACCCACCAGTGTTACGGCGCTCAGCCCATGCCAGGCGAACCCGAGACTGGAGTAGCCGGAAGGATCAAGCGCCCCTGCGTTGGCGTAGTCGCCCGCTTTTCCGTAGCTTGCGCCATAATTTATCCCGGCCCCGTAATTGACCGAGTACGAGGAGTAGCCGATCGAGACGATATAGGCGTTAGCCGCCGAGTAGGCAAAGGTAAGCGGATCGGAGGTCACCGACCCGTTTGCGGGGATCGTGACAGTCGTTGAGCCTGAAAATTTGAATTGAGCGGGAGTGCTCTGAAAGGCCCAGGCATCTCCGCTCGCCGCCTTCTGCCCGATGTAGGCCCCGGAAACGCTAGTCGAACCGCTGCTTGAAGAAGTAAGCGTAATCGTGACCGTTGTCCCGCTGTTTGCGAACGTATTGGCATTGATCGTATACCGGTAGGCTTCGCTCCCTGTAATCGGGCCGGAGGAAAGCGCCTGGCTCACAGCGAGATTTCCCAGCCAGGAATTGCTCCAGCTCGGGACAGCAACAGCCCCGTTTATCACCGGCATCGCCCCCGACCCGTAGCTTCCGAAAGTGATGGGGCGACCTGCGCTCCCGCTCGAAGGAATCGTAAGCTGCTCGCGCCAGACGCCCCCGCATTGGAAAAGAACCTGGTCGCCCGGCTGAAAAGTCGAGGCGCTCACCTTGGCCATGGTCTGCCACGGCCCCGTGATGCCCGTAGTGTGGGCCTGCTCGGTCCCATCATAGGAGTCCGATCCGGAATTACTGACATAGTAGGTCGCGGCCAAAGCCCCACTCGCCCCCAAAACCAGCATGACAAACAAAATTGCGCCAATGCACTTCTTCATGCTACACTCCGCTTCCTTAGAAAGTCGATTTCCTGGTCAGTACGCCGTTTACAAGCGTGTACCAGTTCATAGACGTACTGACGCTCCCCGGGGCGTTGTTTGTCATCTGGAGAGTTATCTCCCCGCAAAGGACCGTCGCTCCGTTCGAATCGCTGCAGTAAAACTGGGCCACCGGCGTTTCGACCGAACCGGTCGACGGACTCCCGGCATTGGCAGGCCCACCCGTATGCAAACCGCCCGGAAGATTGAAATTGCCCAGGGGATCGAACCAGAATTCATCCCACGGATTTGTCGGCGCGATTCCGGGCTGCATCCACTGCACGGCCGCGTTGCCATTCCCGTTTCCGTAGAACGAAAAACTCGCAAAGCTCCCCATGTTTTGGGTCGGCTCCGGCCCGCCCATGGAGGAGTATGCCGCAGCCCCGGCCAACAGCACGGCCACTATCGCCAAAGAAATCATCCACCGTTTCACTGTCCTTCTCCTGTTTTTCGTAGCCGAGTTTTCCCCCCGAGCGGCACGACTATGCTCCTTCCGCGCCGGAGCCCGGACCTGTTTGGATCATCGTCGGATACATCCGGTCGAGCATCGCCGTTTGCTCCATCCCTTCCGCATGATCGGCCGTTTCCCGGGCGTTTTCCTGCGTTTCCAGGTTTAGACGCTTGGCCGCCTCGATCGCCTGCTGATAGCGCCTCGGCTCCTTTTTGATCGCGTGCGCATGCGCCAGATGCTGTGCGTCTTCTTCAGCCTTTCTGCGCCCGTCGTCGATACTGCCGGCTTCGGATATCCCATTGAACATGCTCTTTTCCCTCCTCTGTAGACTCCAACGCCCAGTCGAATGGTGCTCGTGGAATTCAGTAGCAGGTTTGGGGAAAAGCTATCAAACGGCAACCAGAAGAGGCAAATGGAGTGGAAACTGGAAGCGGCACCCAGAAACGGAAAAATGTTAGGATTTCAATAAAAAAGAAAGCCAGGGCGGGGGGGCCTGGCTTTCCGGGGCAGGTAGGTGAGCTTAAAACGAAGAAACTAAAGAGGAGGGTTAATCTGAGAGGAAAAATACTCCAATTCGGCGCCCCGTAAAATTAGGTGAGTAGTGTATTTTGGAACAAACGAATCATTTTGGAGCAAACAGGGTGAAACCGTGCCCGAAGTTGCCCGTTCAAATAATTTCGAGCGGATTATTTCGGGTTTTCCGGTAGAAGCTCGCGAAAATCGGCCCGGGCGCTCGCCCCTTTTCGCAAAATTCTTGACTCGAACCGGGTCTCTTATTACATCAACATTGGTAAGAGGAGGTTTAGGATGAATCTTCCGGAAGCGGTCACCATAGCGGAGGTGGGACCAAGAGACGGCTTGCAGAGCGAGCCGGGCTTCGTTCCCACCGAGGAAAAACTGCAATTGATAGAACGCCTCGCCGATGCAGGCCTGAAGCGCATCGAGATTACGTCTTTTGTGAGTCCGCGCGCCATTCCACAATTGAAGGATTCGGTGGAGGTAGCCGCAAGGATTCGAAGAAGGCCGGGCATTCGGTACAGCGCTCTCACACCCAATTACAGAGGGCTTGAGCGGGCAATCGCCGCCGGGGTCGAAGACATAGCGCTCTTTGTTTCCGCCTCGGAGACACATAACCGAAAAAATGTGCGGATGAGTATAGACAAATCCTTGAGTTCTTTTCGCCAGATCGCCCAAACCGCGAAGAGCCGTGGGATTCGTATGCGAGGCTACGTCGTGGCGGCCTTCGGGTGCGAGTACGAGGGCAGGGTCTTACCCGAACAGGTTGAAAAAGTCGTGCTCGCCTATCTCGAAATGGGCGTCGGGGAGATATCTCTTGGGGACACCACCGGCATGGCAAACCCTGTGATGGTGCACCGTATGATTGGCAGGCTTAGGCCGATTATGGGCGAAACCGCCCTGGCGCTCCACTTTCACGATACCCGAGGAACGGGGCTGGCAAACGTGGTGGCTGCACTCGAGGAGGGAGCCGTCATCTTTGATTGCTCCATCGGCGGCCTTGGAGGCTGTCCGGCTTCCCGGACGCCCGCGGGAAATATTGCCACGGAAGATTTGGTCGGAATGCTGCACGAGATGGGAATCAACACGGGAATCGATCTCGATGCGCTGATCGAGTGTGCCCGGTATGCGGAAAGGATCACGGGAAGAAATCTCCCGGGACGTCTCATGAATGCGGGCAAAGTTATCTGGCAACCTGGCAGCTAACGGGTCACGGATCAACAAATCGTTGCAAACAGAAACGAAAGGGATTTTCATGCTCTGTAAGGTTGTTTTCCATCTCGACCTAAACGAAGCGGACCGTATGAATATCGCGTTAAATAACCTTTTCAACCTGTTGAAGGACTCCTTCGGGAAAGACGCTCAGGCGTGCGTACTGGCCAACGCGCAGGCGGTGAGACTTTTTGCGAAAAACGCGGCGCTGTCCACGGAAAGCCGGATCAGGGAATTGCAGGCAAAAGGCGTACGGTTTCTTCTCTGCAACAACTCTCTCACCGCCCTTGCCCTCGCCCGCGAGGAACTGGTCGAAGGCTGCGAGACGGTTCCCGCCGGCGTTGTGGAACTGATCCGCCTCCAGCAGGAGGGATTTGCGTATATCAAGCCGTAGCGGGGAGCGGTGCGATGTCTGTGCGGCCTTCATTGTCAGTGCATTCAGGAAGGTCGGCGTGTAGCGCCTGGGTGGAGCTGTCGCCAACCGAGGACAGGTAATCGAAGTTTTCAGGCTGGGCGAGCTTTTCCGTCTCTTTGATACTCTCACTAAACACGTCCCAAGGGATAATAATGGCCTCAATGGCTTCGAACGCATCGGTGCCCGACTCCTTGGCGTCAATGAATTAATAAACGAGCCCTATCCTTACGCTTTTTAGCCCACTCCCTTACCTCCAGTTGATGTGTACCTCACCTTGACGATTAGCAAGAGATCTCTCGGCGGATCGGGCAAAGAAATTTGGCTTTATTTCTTGACTCTGTAGGGAAGTAAAGACTTTATAATTTCTTTGAGAATAGGGGGAATTTCATTATGGAGTCGCTCACAATCGGAAAGGTAGCCCGGTTCGCCGAGGTGGGCATCGAGACAATCCGCTTCTACGAACGGGAGGGCTTGATCGATGAGCCACGGCATCGGGAATCGGGATATCGGGAATACCCTGAAGAAACCGTCCTGCGCCTTCGGTTCATCAGACGGGCCAAGGAACTTGGATTCACTCTGAAAGAAATTAAGGAGTTGCTCACGCTTCGCGTTGAACAAGGAATCACTTGCAAGGATATCCGAAACAGGGCTGAGGCGAAAATAAACGACATCGAGACGAAAATCCGAACACTGCAAAAAATGAAGGAAGCACTGACGGAATTGACTTTGGCATGCAAGGGACAAGGTCCCCTATCCGAATGCCCCATCCTCAAGGCAATGCAAGATGAGGAGGGGGCGGAAACAACTTCCAAGGAGGTATTGCGATGAGTACGAAGCGCAAAATTGAGATTTTCAGCGCAGGATGCCCCGTTTGCGAGGAAACCGTTCAGATGGTCAAGCGGCTTGCGTGCCCGTCCTGTGAGGTCATCGTGCTGAATATGCACGATTTAGAGGTTTCAACCCGTGCGAAAGAGCTTGGCATCCATTCCGTCCCTGCGGTAGTGATTGATGGAAAGCTTGCTGATTGCTGCGCCGGACGCGGACCGGATGAAGCAACGCTTCGCGCAGCCGGCTTGGGTCAGCCGCTTGGTTAATCGTCCTGCGATGTTAAAGAGGCACCGGGACCGGATTGATTCCGTTCCGACCGGTCCCGAACCATTCTCCATGTGCCAATCCTTAGCGTACTTCGGTCTCGTGAGCTGCCCCCTTTTTGTCGCTGTCACGTCTTCCGCCAACGCGGGAATTGCCGGAGATCGGAGGAACTGCCCGAAAAAGCTGACGAGCCAGGGCGAAAAGATATATAGTATACCGGGAAGAACGGGTTGAGTGAGCGACCCTGTTCCGAAACTCGCGACGAGAATCTCACGCTTGCGCGCCTTGGAAAAGGAGACATTAAATGGAATGGCATGAAGTTGTCGAACATCCAAGCCTGCAGGACCTGCCTTTCAAGATCGAAACGAACGAGTGGGGGCAAATCGTGATGACTCCGGCCAGAGGCAAACATGGAATTTATCAAAGTTTTATTGACTATACGCTTCGAAGATTGGCCAAAGAGGGACAGATTTTCATAGAATGCCCGGTTCAGACGTCTGAGGGAACCAGGGTCGCCGATGTCGCATGGGGCAGCACAGAATTTTACAGAAAGCATAAGGATAATGACAATCCCTACCCTGAATCCCCCGAAGTCGCCGTTGAGGTAAAATCGCCCTCTAACAGCGAAAAAGCAATAAGGTGGAAAGCGAAGCTCTATTTTGAAAGGGGCGCGAAAGAAGTTTGGTTCTGCGACGACGATGGCAATATGCGGTTTTTCAATCCCCGAGAGGAATTGGAAAGAAGCGGAATATTCGGGGAGTTTCCCGTACACATCGACATTGACATTGTGTAAGCAAGAGAGCACACCCCGCCGTCGTTTCCTGCCCGCCCTCGACATTCCTTTTGCGGCCCGGAAATCGTTTCTGTGATTTTCCAGGGAAGGCTGGCGTGTGGAGCGATCCGCATTTTTGAAGGGGGGCAAGAATCTTTTGGATTTTTTACCGCGTTGGGCGGGGAAGGCAGCAAAAACGCGGGTGCGGGCCGCGGCGGCTAAGCCGCCCCGCCCGCAATCAACCTCATCATTTCTGTGCCTGGTTTTCTTTTTCCAGTTTCACCAGGATATCCAGATTCTCGCGAAGCTGCTTCTGATCGGTCTTCCTGTTGATCTTGTTGGGAGCGCTCTTTCTGTATCTGATTTTTTCAGTCTTTTGAGTTTTGGAACCCATCTTCATCTCCATGGCGGCAAAAAATAAAAAACCCGGACGGAAGCCGGATCGTCAAAAAGCTGCGGTCCACGCCATATAACAGAAAAGCCGGATCATGTCACCCGATTTCCTTCAAGGTCGATTTTGTCCAGCACGGAAACGCTGTTTGGGTGAGCAAGGCTTGGCGCCTGATCTAGTTACGAATAGGACGCATAAGACGAATAGGACACATAAAAAGCCTGCCCATCACCTGGACTTATTTCCGCCGGGCACAATGTGAGCAAAACCGCGCCTGCCGATGGCGTCGACAAGTTTTGCGAGGCGCGGGAAGCGCCCCCTTCCGGTTCTAAACAGGTGCAGGGCCAACTGTTCGAAGGCGAAGGGAATGTATTCCAAAAACTGCGTTTTTCCTCTGGTAATCCCCAGAAACCCGAAGGCGCCCAAGATCTGAAGATTGCGGGCAAATCTCACGGCCTCGTACTTTTGGAGGAACTCTGCCTTCGAGGCGCCCGCTCGCCGGCCGGCGAGCGACCAATAGAGCTCCAGGAATCTTTCCTGCAACCGGTTCGGGAGCCTGACATACGGGTCGATGAGAAGGGAGGCGAGGTCGTAGGCCGGAGGCCCGAACCGCATGCCCTGGAAATCGATCAGTCGAAGTCCCGCTCGATGCACCATGATGTTGCGACTCTGAAAGTCCCGGTGAAAGACGAGCGTCCTCCGGGTCTCTCCCGCACCTTCCGCAATGGCCTCGAAATCGGGGCGCAGCTGGTCCGCAGTCGTTTCAAACCCCATGCAGCCATTTACAAAGGATTTGCGAAAATACTCGAGTTCCCGCTCAAAGACAAAGGAAGGCTCGTATAAGACCGAGTCGAAGCAAAACCCCGGTTCGAAGCCATCGGGGGCCTTCCTGTGGAGCTCTCCCAGCAACCGGATTACATGCGTGTAGATCGATTCGAGACGATTTCTGCGCGAAAGGACGAATCGCTGCAGATGCATATCCCCCGCGTCTTCGAGCAGGAATCTTCCCGCCTCGGTATTGGCGTACAGAATGCGCGGCGCAGGCAGTCCCCGGGCGCACAGGTGATTGCCAATAAGAAAGTAGGAATCGTTTTCGTCGACAGAGGGCGCTTTCACCCTCCGGGGGGAAAGCAACCCGATGAGCGAGCGGCCGCCGCAGAAAATTCTGAAAAATTTCCTGTCCGACCCATCGCCGCAAAGAGGCTCGGCCCCTCCATTTCCGGAGCCGCCAGGAAGCTGCGAGGCTATTTCCAGAAGCTCATCCAACCCTTGCACATCACAGATAGACGCTCTCACTTCCGCTCCGGTGCAAAAACTTTTTCCGCGTGACTGCCGCAGACAGTCATTCCGTCGGTCACAATACACTCCTTTAGACAACTGCCCTTCTCAACCCGAACATCATTCCACAGGATAACGTCTTTCAGCCTCACCCCATCTTCTACGACCGTCCCGCGCCCAATGACAACCGATCCTTCCAGGCGGCAGCCCGGGGCTACCCGCGCTTCCGGATGGATCGAAAAGGCCTTCCCGGTTTCGATCGGAGAAAAGAGCCCGGGATCGAGTCGAGCCAGTTCCCGGTTTAGTTTGGCATAGCTTTCGACCGAACCCATCTCGCGCCAGAAAATGTCCTGGTCAAAAAGCGCGGCTGGAGGATCTCCTTTGGCTATGAGCCCCCTGTATAATGCGATAATGTCGCACGGTGCGCCCAATGCGGCGTTACTAACGGTCGAGGGGTCGATGCAATGAATTCCCGTAAAGGCCATCAACCGGGTGCTCCCGCCCTTTTTGTGAATTTCTTGGGCTTCCCGCCCGAAGCCCAACACGAACCCGTCTGCACTTACCGCAACGTTATTGAACGCGGGCCAGTCGTGCAGAAGAAGGCTCACCGGGGCGCCCGAAAGCTTGTGGCGACGATGAAGCGCGCCAAGGTCCGCGTTACTGAGAATATCGACGTTCACCACGACGAAGGGTTCCCCTGCGGCAAATTCGGCCGCAGACCGTATGCCGCCCCCGGTGCCCAGGAGCACCGATTCATGGAGGACCTTGACCGGTACGGGCCATTTTCGGGCCGAAACCGCTGCGTCGATTTTTTCCCGAAGATGAAAAGCGTTTAGATACACGGCATCGAAGCCGCACCGGGCAAGCCTTTCGATCCAGAACTCGAGCATGGTCACGCCGCGAACCGGAGCCAGGGCTTTCGGACGGCAATCGGTAAGGGGCAGAAGCCTTGTGCCAAGCCCTGCCGAAAGAATCATCGCAAGCAAGAATTTCTCCAGTTCTATGAGAAGGCGGCAGAGGCGAGCAGGGACAGGGCTTCACTCCCGTGGAGTGCATGCCTTTTGGACCCAGCGGGCAAGGATCTCCGCATACTTCGGGTCGGTTATCTCGACGCGCGTGTTTCCGTTCGGGTCTTTCTGTATGGCAACGTACCCTCCGGCCAGCCAGTTGATCACCTGCGAGTATACTTCGTATTCGATCGAGAGGCCGCGGGTTCTCACTCTTTCGATGTCATCTCCGGGCCAAACCGGATAGACCGCCTGGGCGATGATGGGGCCGGTGTCTTCGCCCTCGTCGACGAAATGGACAGTTACCCCACCCCACTTACACCCGTATTCGAAGGTGTCTTCGTAGCCGTGGCTCCCCGGGAAAGAGGGAAGGATTGCGGGGTGGATGTTCAGGATTCTCGGACCTCCCGCGTTCAGACGGCCGATGAAATAAGGGGTGAGAAGACGCATGAAACCGGCGAGGCATACATAGTCGGGCCGGAAGGAATCGAGCGTTCGGAGGATCTCATGTTCGACCGTGACGAGCTTTGCAAGTCGGGCCAACCGCTCGGCGGGGTCAGCATTTTTGAGAATTTTTTGTCTGCGGTCAAGATCTGCGAGGTCGGCCAAGCGTTGTGCCGTCTTCAATTCGACCGGCTTTGCGTAATCGACATGGAATGCGGGGATGTTAGCCTTCTCGGCCCTCTTCAGGCCGAAAGCCCCGGCCCTGTCGCTCAACACAGCAACGATTTCCGCATCGAGCGTCCCGGCATGGGAGCGATCGATCATCGCCTGTAGATTGGTCCCTCCGCCGGAGATCAGCACGGCGAGACGCAGTTTTCGAGGAGCGGATAGATTCCTCAAGGTTTCACTCTGTTATTCAAAATAGCGCACAGCGTTGCGGAAAAGCCTGACACCATCGCCTTCCTCGGGGATATCTCCGCCTTCGCGCCTGTATTTTTCCCGCAAAAAGGTCCAGTCCGGGTGGTTGGTGAAATGGTTGAACGCCTCGGGGTGAGGCATGAGGCCGGCGACCCTCCCCGTGATATCGCAAATCCCGGCGATGTCTTCCACCGAACCGTTCGGATTATAGGGAAACTCGCCGGAGGCGAGACTTCCGTCCGGCTTCGCATACCGCAGGAATACCTGCCCCTGGAGTTTCAGCTTTTCTATCACCTCCGGCTCCGCGAAAAACTTCCCCTCGCCGTGCCGGACCGGCAGATCGATGCTCTCCATGCCGGAGGAAAACACGCAAGGGGAGGCGGTGTTAACCGACAGGTTCACCCACTGGTCGCGAAACCCGCCGCAGTCGTTTGCAACGAGCGCCACTTCCCTTTTCAGGAGCCCCGGTTCAAATCCGGGCAAAATTCCCAGATTCACCAGCACCTGGAAGCCGTTGCATATCCCCAGCACGAGGCCGCCGCTTTCCACAAAGGCAGAAATCTGGTCCTGGAGCCGATGTTTCAGGCGCATCGCCATGATGACGCCCGCACCGTGGTCGTCTCCCCAGGCAAAGCCCCCGCCTATTACGAAGATCCGGTAGGCGGAAAGAGACTTCTCGCCCGCGATCAGGCTGTTCAGGTGGACTCTTTCGGCCTGCGCCCCGGCGACCTCCAGGGCATAGGAGGTTTCCAGATCACAATTGAGGCCGAAGCCCGTCATGACGAGCGCTTTTACCCTTGTCAACTTCGAACTCCCCCGGCCCATCCTATTGCAGGCCGATATCTTTCCTGTAGTAAATTCCTTCGAAAGCGATCTTTTCCATTTCCAAAAGGGCCTTTTCCCTCGCTTCCCCGAGGGTAGCCCCCGAGCTGACTACGCAGAGCACTCGACCGCCGGTGGTAACGAGTCGGCCGGACGCGTCCAGTTCCGTTCCGGAATGGAAAACGAGGCAATCCGGATCGATGTTTTCCACACCCTCTATGGGCAAGCCGATCTTGTAGCGATCCGGATATCCCTTGTACCAGCCCTTTTTGCCCTTGGTCATTCCGCTTGTGGCGATGAGGCAGAGCCGGTAGGCCGGGTCCCACTCGGGGCTGATCCTTTTTAAATCCCCGGCGAGAATCGCTTCGCTGATATCCACGAGATCGGTTTTGAGCCTCGGAAGTATTACCTGCGCTTCCGGGTCTCCGAGGCGAATGTTTATCTCCAGCACATAGGGAGTGACATCATCCCCCTCTTCCACGAGCATCAGCCCGAGGTAGAGTATTCCCCGGTAGAGAATGGAGTATTTTTCGCGAACCCCCCTGATGAGGGGCTCGGCAACCCTGGACATGATGGTTTTGACAAGCGGGTCGTTTAGCCACGGATGCGGCGAATAGGAGCCCATCCCGCCGGTGTTTTTGCCCTCGTCGTTTTCTCGCGCGCGCTTGTAGTCCTGGGCGGCTACCATCGGTACGATCGTATACCCGTCGGTAAAGCAAAAAAAGGATAGCTCACGGCCATAGAGCCGCTTTTCTATATCGACCCTCTGCCCCGCATCGCCAAAGACCCGTTCTTCCATGATCTGGCGCACCGCTTCTTCGGCCTGTTCGACCGAGTCGCACACGAGCGAGCCTTTTCCCGCAGCAAGCCCGTCAGCCTTCACCACGACAGGGTATCCAACACTTCGAATGTAGTCGCGGGCTTTTTCCGGATCGCTGAAATTTTCAAATTCCGGGACCGGAATGCCAAGATCGCGCATCATCACCTTGGCGTCGCATTTACTCGACTCGAGCCTGCTCGCTTTTTGGTTCGGCCCGATGATATTCAAGCCCCGCGAGAGAAATAGATCGGCGATTCCGGCGGAAAGAGGCTTTTCGGGCCCCACGAAGGTGAGATCGATTTTCTCCTTCTCCGCAAAATCGGCCATCTCCTCGATGGTTCTAAGATTTACGCATTCGGCGGTACGGGCTATCCCGGCATTGCCGTGTGCAACGTAGACGCGGCGAACCCGCGGACTTTGACTGAATTTCCAGGCTATGGCGTGATCCCTGCCGCCCGTGCCGACAACTAATACTTTCATCTATATGCCTGCCTATCGTTTAGTTGGGGTTCGCACGGCTCACCCCAACCTACATTTATCTGTTCACCTTCTCGGTCAGGTATTCGCAGATGTTGGCGTCATAGCTGCTGGTCGAACAAAAGGCTTTGCAGGCGAGGCGAAGACTGGTTTCTTCCGACACGGCGCCCTTGAGTGTCGCCATTTCCTTAAGGATTTCGGGATAGTCGGAAGGGTCGGTAACAACGGCCACAAAGCGGTTGTTTTTGGCTGCAGCGCGGATGAGCGTCGGGCCGCCGATATCGATGTTTTCGATGGCCTCCTCCAGCGTGCAGCCGGGGCGCGCAACAGTCTTTGCAAAGGCGTAGAGGTTCACCACGACCATGTCTATCGGCTCTATTGCGTGCTTCGCCATGGTCGAGACATGCGCCTCGTTATCCCGTATCCCGAGGATTCCGCCGTGGATTTTGGGATGCAGCGTCTTGACCCTGCCGTCGAGCATTTCCGGAAACCCGGTGTAATCGGATACCTCGGTGATCTCCACCCCGGCCTCGCGAAGCGCCTTGGCAGTGCCTCCCGTCGAGAGAAGCTGCACGTTAAACCCTCGCAGGCCTTTTCCGAAATCGGCGAGCCCCGTTTTGTCGGTCACGCTCAAAAGCGCGCGGCGAATCTGAAACATCGTCTTTCCTCATCAGTGAGCGGTGAATAGCGAACAGTGAGCGGAAACAATAGACCGCTCAACGGATATTTCATTTTGCGCCGTTCAACAACCTGGCGAAAAGCTCCTCAGCCGCCAGCAGCACCGGGGCATTTTCGGGGAGCGTAACGGTTGGTTTCCCCTCGAGATCGAACTGTGAAATGAGCGGATCTTCGGGGAAGCAGGCGATCGCATCCTCGCCGATGATGCGATAGACCTCCTCGGGCCAGCGGCGAGTCTCCGCTGCCTCGCCACTCGCCTGTTCGCGCACCTGGTTTATCACCAGCACGGTCCGGGAGACGCGAATCGGAAGCGTTTTGACCAGTTCGGCGATGCGGCACGCGGCCGAAAGCCCCCGTCTGCTGGGGTCGGAGACCAGAAGCAGAAGATCTATGTCTTTCTGGGTCAGGCGGCTGAAATGTTCCATGCCCGCCTCGTTATCGATCACGATGTAGGGATAGTTATCGATGAGGCGCTCGATCAGAGTGGTCAGAAGGTTGTTTGCCGCACAGTAGCAGCCTGCCCCCTCCGGACGGCCCATGGCGATCAGATCGAACCCCTCGGATTCGATCAGGGCCTGTTCGACCTTCATCTCCATGAATATGTCCTTGGTCATGCCGGTAGGCACTTTTGTCTTCATGTCTTCACGGGCATCCGAAAGAGTCCCCTCAAGAGGCACCCCCAGCACTTCGTTCAAATTGGAATTGGCATCGGCGTCAATGGCGAGAAGAGGCTTCATGCCATGCTCCAGCATGTACCGAATCAAAAGGCCCGCTATGGTGGTTTTTCCCGTACCGCCTTTTCCACCCAGTGCAATCGTAAAGCTCACGTTATACCTCCTACAGATTCTTAAACGCCTGTGGCCTCTTCCTCGCGAACCCGGTTCACCTCCTGCAGAAGGCGGTCGAGTATCCCGTTGACAAAAGCTCCCGACTCGGGGCTTCCAAACGTTTTCCCGAGATCGATCGCTTCGTTTATCGACACCTTCGGCGGGATTTCCAGGCAGTAGAGCATCTCGAAGAGGGCGATACGCAGCACGTTCCTGTCGATGATCGACATTCTCTCGAGACGCCAGTTGTCGGAAGCTGTGACAATCATGTTATCGATCCGGTCCCGGTGAAAATGGACCCCGTTTACCAGATGTTCGGCAAACGGGCGAGCCGTTTCGGGGATCTGCGGATTTTCGTCGCTGTCGTTCCGCATCAGTTCCTTGTACAAATCGATGACATCCCCGGGAGACTCTGCGGTCATCTCCATCTGGTAGAGCATCTGCAATGCGATTTCTCGTGATTTGCGCCGTTGACCCATTTTGTATGAAACTCTACTTAAAGCTTATATCTGCTTCAACAGGTTAGCCATTTCAATAGCAGCGTAGGCCGCGTCCCAGCCCTTATTCCCGGACTTGGCGCCGGCCCGCTCGATCGCCTGCTCGAGTGTGTCCGTAGTGAGCACGCCAAAGCTGATCGGAACCCCTGCGTCCAGAGACACATTGGCGATCCCCTTGGAGACCTCCGCCGCAACATAATCAAAGTGAGGGGTCCCCCCCCTGATCACGGCCCCAAGGCAGATTACCGCGTCATACTTGCCGCTTTCCGCGACCTTTTTTGCCACCAGGGGTATCTCGAAGGCCCCGGGAACCTTGTAGACATCGACATTCTGCTCGTCGGCCCCGCTTCTTGTGAGAGCATCGAGCGCCCCCCCGAGCAGCCTTTCCCCGATAAAATCGTTAAACCGGCTGATAACGATCCCGAACTTCAGACCCTTGGCCAGCAGTTTTCCTTCGAAAACGCTCATGAAGCTTCCTCCTCCGCGGATATGCAGCTCATTATATGACCCATCTTAAAGCACTTGGTGGTGAGGTAGTCGCGGTTGCACTCGTTTGGTGAAATTTCCAGCGGCGCCCTTTCGGTCACGGTTATGCCGTATCCCTGGAGCCCCACGATTTTGGTCGGGTTGTTGGTCATCAGCCTCATCTTCTTTACGCCAAGATCTACGAGCATTTGCGCGCCTATTCCATAATCACGCAAATCGGCCTCGAACCCCAGCGCCTCGTTGGCCTCGACCGTATCGTAGCCCTTTTCCTGCAGCGCGTAGGCCTTGATCTTGTTGACGATGCCTATCCCGCGTCCCTCGTGGTTGCGCATGTAGAGCAAAACGCCCTTTCCGGCCTGCTCGATCTGGGCGAGGGCGGCGTGAAGCTGGGCGCCGCAATCGCAGCGAAGCGAGCCCAAAACATCACCCGTAAGACATTCCGAGTGGACCCGCACGAGCACATTATCCTCGGGGCCGATCTCGCCTTTGACCAGCGCGAGATGACAATATTCGTCAATATCGTTGGTATAGGCAATGACCTTGAATTCCCCTCCAAACGATGTCGGCAGATTGGCCGTCGCCGCCCTGTGGACGAAAAGCTCTGTCTTCATTCTGTATTGGATAAGACTCGCGATCGTTACAATTTTCAGGTCGTGTTCCCGTGCAAAGATCTCCAGATCGGGCATGCGCGCCATGGTCCCGTCTTCATTCATGATCTCGCAAATGACCCCCGCGGGCTTCATTCCGGCGATCCTTGCCAGATCCACCGAGCCTTCCGTCTGGCCGGTCCGCACCAGAACCCCGCCTTTTTTAGCGCGAAGCGGGAAAATATGCCCCGGGCTGACCAGGTCCTCAGGCTTCACGCCGTCATTGATAGCCGTAAGGATGGTGTGGGATCTGTCGGCCGCACTTATGCCCGTCGTAACGCCTTTTCTCGCCTCGATGGAAACGGTAAACGCCGTTTGAAAGGGCGACTTGTTCATGGTAACCATCATCGGGAGCTGAAGCCGATCGACCATATCCGGGGAAAGAGCCAGACAGATCAGACCACGCCCGTATTTGGCCATGAAATTGACCGCTTCGGGAGTAACCGTTTCCGCTGCGATGCACAAATCCCCTTCATTTTCACGATCTTCATCGTCGACCAGAATGATCGGCTTTCCCAGTCTGATATCCTCAAGCGCCTCGGGAATCGTCGCCAAGGGCATCTGATTATCTCCTTCCCCGCAAAGTTTTTCTGGAAAAACTTTCCCACGCGAAGCCGCGAAGCCGCGAAGACTCAAAGGGAAAGCGAACAGTGTCAAAAATTGCCATTTATGCGGCGTTCCTATAACATAATTGGAATGGTATCTTCAAGGCGGCCCGGAAGCCCTCGAACGCGTAATCTTTCTTCGCGCCTTCGCGGCTTCGCGTGAGACATATTTTCGCCCCACGCCGTTTCACGCAAATCCGTGCCTGCGAAGCAAATCCAGGTCTATTCCTTTTCCCGCACCGTTTTCCTCTTCCTGCGGATGCACCAGCCGGTGGACATATTTTCCGATAAGGTCCGTCTCGATATTTACTTCCGCTCCGATCCGAAGATCGGCGAGCGTCGTCATGGAGGCCGTGTGCGGCACTATATTGACCTCGAAACCGGTATTCGAAACACCGTTTACCGTAAGGCTGATTCCGTTTACCGCGATCGACCCCTTTTCGATGACAAACCGAATCATCTCCGGCGCCATCTCGAAGGAAAGCCGCAACGAACGGCCTACCGGCTTTCGTTCCTTGAGCACAGCGATCCCGTCGATATGCCCGGTCACCAGGTGGCCGCCCAGACGGTCTCCTATTTTCAGCGCCCTTTCGAGATTCAGCTTGTTCCCCGAAACCTTTCGCCCAAGGGTCGTTCTGGCAAGGGTTTCTGCGGACACATCCGCCCCGAACGAAGCCGGGTCGAAGTCGATGACCGTAAGACACGCCCCGTCGACCGCTATGCTTTCCCCCAAAACCGGTCTATCCAGCTGAAAATCGGGGCTTATCACCATGCGCGCATCCGGCCCGTGGCGCTCCGTACGCAGGAGCGTCCCGGTCCCCTCTATTAGGCCCGTAAACATAACCCGCCCTCAGTACGGCCGCTCTCGAAGCCTGCCGCGTAGAAGAAAATCCTCTCCAAGCTTCCGAATATGTATATCATGCGCCCTAAAACAATCGATCATCTTTTGCCTGGGGGCGCCCGAAAGCATCGAAACGCCGCCGGAGTCCCCAAGGATTTTCGGAGCATAGAAAAAGAGAATCTCGTCGGCCAGTCCACTTTCGAGAAAGGAACCCAGGACCTGCCCGCCCCCCTCTACCAGAAGACTCGAAATGCCCCTTCTGCCCAATTCTTCAAGAAGCCGCGCCACTTCAATGCCTTTTGCTCCTGCCGCAAGCCTCACCACGCCGACGCCTGCTTCCGCAAGGGCCTTTTCGCGCGATGCGGGCGCCTTCGGACCGCAAACGACCCACACCGGAGAATCCGAAGCCGTCCGGACAAGCTTTGAGGCCGGCGGAATTCTCAACTCGGTGTCCAAAACGATTCGCACCGGGTCCCGCCATTTTTTCTTTCCGGAAAGCCGTGCGGTTAAAAGCGGATCATCGGCCAGGACAGTTCCGATACCGACCACGATCCCGTCGACGCGCGAGCGGATCACGTGGGCAAACTCCCGGGCGGGTTCGCCTGTGACCCATTTGGAATCGCCCGTCGATGTAGCGATAAAGCCGTCAAGGGTGGCGGCGGACTTAAGGATTACATAGGGAAGGCCGGTCGTGACCTTCTTTATAAACGGCTGATTGATCGCCCGGCATTCAGATACGCAAACTCCCCCTCGCACCTCGACCCCGGCCCGCCTCAAGACTTCGCCCCCCCCGCCGGCGACCTCCGGATTCGGATCTCCCATCCCGTAGACTACCCGCCCGATCCCGGCCTCCAGGATCGCTTTGGTGCACGGTGGCGTATGCCCGTAGTGATTGCACGGCTCAAGGGTCACGTAGAGAACCGCCCCGTGCGTAGAAGAACCGGCCGCGCCGATCGCGTTCACCTCCGCGTGCGCGCCGCCCAACTCCCGGTGGTAGCCCTTTCCGACGACAACACCCCCATTTACGACAACCGCCCCCACCACAGGGTTGGGGCTGGTCATGCCGGCGCCCCTCATAGCAAGACGAAGCGCCTGTTTCATAAATAAAATATCAGGATCGCTAAGAGCCATTTCTCCCCGTCCGACTCAGCATGTCCCATTGTCGGCATGCAGCCCAAAGCAGGAACAAAACTCGGCCACCTCGCAGGCCAGGGCTTTCAACGCGGCGTCGTCGCCCACGATTCCAAG
>JAKAJS010000079.1 GCA_021813685.1 Deltaproteobacteria bacterium
TCGTCAGCTCAGCGATCAGAGTGCGGGTCGAAAACTTCAGTGCCTTATGAGAAGCCTTGTTCGACTCCGCAGCTCACTCGAAACTTTCCTCAAACAGCAAAGTGGTACGGATTAGCCGGTCAATGCAAGAAATTCCAATCCTGTAAATTCTTTAATCCTGTCCAAGCTTGATTTCGAAAAGCAGGGGCCACAATTTCCCGGTAACCAGAATCGTGTCGTTTCGGGCGTCGTAGGCGATCCCGTTGAGATCTATGGCCGTGGGAGGCAACTCGCGGCGAAGAGACGAAAGATCGATCCAACCGGTAACCTCGCCTGTTTTGGGAGATATTACCGCAATTTGGTCGTCGTGCCATACGTTGGCGAAAATTTTCCCCTTGATATACTCGAGTTCGTTCAGCAGGCGGACGGGTCTACCCATGTCGAGGACCGACAGCGTGCGCTTTACGGCGAATGTTGCGGGATCGAAGAACAAGATCTGCGAACTGCCGTTGCTCATGATGAGGCTATTTTTGTCCGCGGTAAGGCCCCAACCCTCGCCGCAGTAGCGGAACCGGCGCTCGGGGGAAAACCCGTGCAGGCTGTACTGGAATGCTATCCCGGCGTGCCAGGTGAGCTGGAAAAGAGAGCCGCCCCACAGCGCCAACCCTTCTCCGAAATATTTTGCCGGAAGATCGTAGACTTTGAGGACGCGGCCGGTTTTTAGGTCTACCTTCCTCAGCGTCGACTCTCCGTTAAGACCCGTACTCTCGTAGAGAAAGCCGTTGGAAAAGACCAGGCCCTCCGTAAAAGCCCTCGGGTCGTGGGGGTATTGCCTGAGGACTGTAAAAGGGATCGAGGGTGCGAGATGGAGTGGGGCGCACGAGGCAGAAGCCGTCGGCACCGGGGCCGCGAGCGTCTGCTTCGTGCAAAAAGTTGCGCACAGGAAGAGCGGGAAAAGAACCAACCACTGGAAAAAAACCAGCGCGGGCCGGTTACGCTGCCGGAATATGGCCATTTCTCGCGACTCTTCCAACGCTGTGATACTCAAATCCCAGGGCCCGCATCGCCGCAGGCCGGTAGACGTTTCGCAGGTCTATGAACAAAGGGGCCTTCAGAATGCTCTTTAAGCGAGGCAGGTCGAGTGCCCGGTACTCGTTCCATTCGGTCATCAGCACAAGGGCGTCGGCGCCTTCGCAGGCCTCGTAGGGATTCGAACAAAACGTGACCCCGGGCAGCAGTTTGGCCGCCTCCTCCATCGCCTGCGGATCGTGGGCCCGAACGTGGGCGCCGTGTTCGATCAGCTTGGAAACTATGGTTATCGCCGGAGAATCTCTCACGTCGTCGGTTTCGGGCTTGAAGGCCAAGCCGAGCATGGCGATCGTTTTCCCCCCCTCATGGCCGCCCAGGGCGTTTCTGATCTTTCGAGTCATGCGGGCTTTCTGGGCCGCATTGACTTCTATGGCCGCCTCAATGATTCGGAATGCCACCCCGTTTTCCTGGGCGATTCGCAGCAGGGCCTGCGTGTCTTTGGGAAAGCACGACCCGCCGTAGCCCGGGCCGGCATGGAGAAATTTTTTGCCGATTCTTCCGTCAAGGCCTATGCCCCGTGCCACATCCTGGACATTGCCGCCGATTTCCTCGCACAGGTTTGCAATCTCGTTAATGAAACTGATCTTGGTGGCAAGAAAGGCATTGGCGGCGTACTTTATGAGTTCCGCGGTTTCTATGGTGGTTATGACAAACGGGGTTTCAATCAGGTAAAGAGGGCGATAGACCGCCGCAAGGACCTCTTCGGCCCTCTTGGAGTCCACCCCCAAAACGATCCGGTCCGGGCGCATGAAGTCGTTTATGGCCGCCCCTTCGCGCAAAAACTCGGGGTTGCTCGCAACGTCAAAGGATGCCTCCGGGTTGGTCTGGGAGATGATCCTTTTTACCTGTGCGGCAGTGCCCACGGGCACCGTGCTCTTGTTTACCACCACCGTGTAGTCGCGCAGAAAGGGTGCCATCTGGCGCGCCGCCTCGTAGACGTAGGTAAGATCGGCGTAGCCGTCACCGCGTCGCGAAGCCGGAGTCCCGACAGCGATAAAGATCACCTCCGCTTCGGGGACGCAGGGCGTGTATTGGGTGGAAAAAATGAGACGGCCCGCCTGGGCGTTCTTCTTGATAATCGTTTCCAGACCCGGCTCGTAGATGGGGATTTCCCCGTTTCTGAGCCTCTCTATCCTTGCCTCATCATAATCGACACACGTGACCGTGTGTCCGAATTCGGCAAAACACGCCCCACTGACCAGACCGACATACCCCGCACCTATAACAGCTATCTTCATGACTTGACCAATCCGGATTGTGTAAAGTAACGCCGGGACACCGAAAAAGATCGTGCATTTGCTGCCCTTCCCCCTCGGCGCCTGCCTCTTCTCCCCATGCAATGAAGCACGTCACATAACAGTTTTGTGTGAGAAATGCAAACCCTTGTTTATTTCCCGATTTTCAGGGCAGGAGGTAGAATCCGATGATTTTCCTGCTGTGTTCGTCCATGGCAGTTGTTTCCGCCCTGACATTCTCGCCACCGGTATTGCGAACCGAAACGTTCAGGCGTACGGTTTCACCCTTCAGGCGAAACACGAGTCCGAGATTCTGGTTGAGTTCAAAGGAATGGCCCCCGGGGACGGTAAAGTGCACTCCACCGAAAGAAATGTCTTTCATCCTGACGGGTGTGCCTTCGGGCGGACCTCCTTCGACAAAGCATGTTCCAGCCGCGTCGAGTTGTTTGCGGTAGTATTGCCTCTTTTCGAACGTGACGATAAATTTGTTGCCGCAGCCGCATGTCACCAGACTCGCATGAGGGACCTCCTTTCCTGAGAAATTCAATTCCCTGGATTTCCCGCATTTGCTGCAGGCTACAAAGGCAGTGCGACTTTCGTCCACATAGATCTTTACCCTATCCATGACGCACCATACAAAAAGCTTATATCGGGAAAACTTCCCCACCAAATAGTGTATCACCGGCCGGAGCCATTCCAAATAAAATCTGAACCAACCGCAGAGCCGGATCGTGGGCGGGACGTGGAAAGAGCGCGAGAGGAAATCGAAGTAAAAAGCGAGAAACGAGACAGGTCGGCAATTTTCCCTATGACCTTCAATTTAGGCCCCGCCAGGTTTTACGCCCCGCACGGTGGCGCGGATGCAAGCAAGGCGTATTGTGCCATCGGCTTGCACGGTGGGGGTAAAGCCGCGCACCGCGGGGCCGGATAAAAGGAGTTTGCGGACATTTTCCTTCGAGTCGGCAGGAGTCCCGCGGTCGAACCACTCGTCAAAATCGAGAAAGAAGGTTTCCTCCTGCAGGGAAACATCGTTTAGACCAACGGAGGCGAAAAGATCCACCAGTTGCCCGGAGGT
>JAKAJS010000248.1 GCA_021813685.1 Deltaproteobacteria bacterium
CTTGTCGGGCAGAAAACGGTCCGAGATGTAGCGGTTGGAGAGCACCGCGGCGGCAACCAGGGAGCTGTCCTGGATTTTTACTCCGTGATGGACCTCGAAGCGTTCCTTCAAGCCGCGCAGGATCGAGATCGTGTCCTCGACCGAGGGCTGATCGACGACCACGGGCTGAAAACGCCGCTCCAGAGCCGCGTCTTTTTCGATGTGCTTGCGGTATTCGTCGAGCGTTGTCGCCCCTATGCAGTGGAGCTCCCCACGGGCCAGCATGGGTTTGAGCATATTGCCCGCATCCATGGAGCCTTCGGCCTTTCCAGCGCCAACAATTGTGTGCAGCTCATCGATGAAGAGCAAAATCCTGCCCTGGGCTTCTTTAATTTCGTTTAAAACGGCCTTGAGCCTCTCTTCGAATTCGCCCCGGAACTTTGCCCCCGCAACGAGCGAGCCCATGTCGAGGGCGAAGATGGTCTTGTCTTTGAGCCCTTCGGGAACGTCTCCTCGTACGATCCGGTGGGCCAGCCCCTCCACTATGGCGGTTTTGCCCACTCCCGGTTCGCCTATCAGTACCGGGTTGTTTTTTGTCTTGCGGCTCAAAATCCGGATGACGCGCCGGATTTCGGAATCTCTTCCGATGACCGGATCGAGTTTTTGGTTGCGCGCCTCATCGACCAGGTCGCGACCGTATTTTTGCAGGGCCTCGTAGGCCGATTCCGGTGTGGCGCTCGTGACCCGCTGGCTTCCGCGAATGGAGGTGAGGGTGCTCAAAAGAGAGTCCCTCGTCACACCGAACTGCTGAAGCGTCTGCCCGGCGGGAGTGCTCGTTCCCTCCTGGAGGAAAGCGAGCAGGATGTGTTCGACCGAAACGTATTCATCCTTCAGTCTTCGCGCCTGCTCCTGGGCGTCGGTGAGCAGCCGGTTCAAACGGTTGGTGATATAGATCTTCCCCGGCTCGACCCCGGGGCCGCTCACGCGCGGCTTCCGGTTGAGTTCCTGCTCCAGCCGTTCCCGCATGCTCTCCACGGGAATGTCCATCTTTTTGAAAAGCCGCGTTGCCAACCCGTCGGATTGTTCCAGCAGAGCCAGAAGAAGGTGCTCGCCGTCCACCTCGATATGGCCGAAGCGGATTGCCTTGGTTTCCGCGGCCTGTAAAGCCTCCTGCGACTTGGTTGTAAATTTGTTGATATCCATAGAGATTGAAACCTCCCCCCGGGCGGCGAACAGCAAAAAACTTGTCTGCCCCGTTTTTTTTTTTACTCGATCGTAATCGACGATTCACACGATCTTGCGTGTTCGAGCTCTCTTACGCGGCTTTCGAGCGCCTCGACCCTGGAGAGGAGCTCGAGAATCACTCCCACGCCCGCATAATTCACACCCAGATCGTTTCGGAGCCTGAGGATTCGTCTGATCGCCGGGATCACATCCGGGCCGAAGAGCCACTCCCCGTTCCCGGTGGTTTCGCGAAATTCGATCAGTCCCAGGCGAACGAACCTTTCTAGCAGTTCGGGGTGCACTCCGGCGTGGGTCGCCACCTCCGTCATCGTGTAGCTTGCGGAGAATTCCCCACCTCTTTTCACCTGAAGCATGAAAAAACGTCTCTCGGTCATGCCGGCTAATACTCCCGCAAGGGCTTAAGCTCTGGGATCGAAGCTCGAGCTCTTCTTGAGTTCTTCGAACAGTTCCAACTCCTTTCGGGAAGGATGCGTCGGAACTTTCACCGCTATGGTTACGTACAAATCCCCGGGCGCGCCTTTGGGGTTGGGCATCCCCTTGCCCCGCAGCCGCATTTTTTGGCCCCCCTGGGTTCCGGCGGGAATCTTGAGATCGATTGAGCCGGAAAGTGCGGAGACGCGCACCTCCGCCCCCAGAATCGCCTCCCACGGCGAAACGGGGATCTCCATCGAGATGTCTCGCCCGTTCAGGCTGAAGACCGGATGCGGCTCGATTTCCACCTTGAGGTACAGGTGGCCCTTCGGGCCGCCTCCCGTACCCTCTTCGCCCTGCCCCGAGAGGCGGATCTTCTGGTTGGGCAGAATGCCGGGCGGAATTTTCACGTCATAGCGTTTTTCCTTCACCTCCAACTGACCCTGGGGGCTGATCGACCTGCTTTGAAGGAGGATGGGCTTGGTGCCGCCGTGAAAGGCCTCTTCCAGCGTAATCTTGATAGAGGTCTCCTGGTCGGCCCCGGCCCGGCGGAGCGTTCCCCCCCGGCCAAACCCCCCATGCGTCGCCCCGCCCCGGGCCTGCTTGAAACCCATACCCCCGAACAGGGATTCGAAAAAGTCGCTGAACCCGCCCGCACCCTCCTCGGCGCCGCCCCAGTGGAATTCGGTATGATAGCCGCCTCCGCCCTGGCCGAAGTCGCGGGTCTCCCACCCCGGAGGAGGCCTGAAGTCCTGGCCGGCCTTCCAGTTGGGGCCCAGCTGATCGTACATCTTCCGCTTTTCGGGGTCTTTGAGGACCTCGTAGGCCTCGTTCAGTTCCTTGAACTTCTCTTCGGCATTGGCGGCCTTGTTTACGTCCGGGTGGTATTTGCGCGCAAGCTTCCGATACGCCCGCTGAACCTCGTCCTGGGCGGCCGACCTCTTAATCCCCAGTATTTCGTAATAGTCTCTGTATTTGACAGCCATAAAGCAACGACCCGCCCCTCTGAAATGGTTGCACTGCAGTCCGGTCCAAAGTATCCATCTTTACTGTGGAGACACCGTACCTGTCAATGCTCGGTAAACTCGGCATCGATGACATCATCGCCGCCGCCCGGACGTGGCCTGTACCCGCCTTGCCGATACTCTCCCGCTTCGGATTCGCGCCCGCCGCTCTCCGTTCCAGCCGTCTGCCGATAGGCCGCCGAGGCGATCATCTGAGACGACTGCTGGAGATCACTTGCGAGCTGTCGAAATCTTTCCGCGCTCGTGCTCTCCTCCTGCACAGCCTTCCTGGTCTCTTCGATCAGGCTCTCCGCCCGCGCTTTTTCGTTCACCGGGACACGATCGCCCAGCTCCCGCAAAGAGCGCTCGAGTTGGTAGGCCAGAGTGTCGGCGCTGTTTCGCGCCTCGATCGTCTCGCGCCGGCTCTTGTCTTCGGCGGCATGGGCCTGCGAGTCGCGCACCATCCTGTCCACCTCTTCCTTCGATAGATTGGTGGACTCGGAAATCGTTACCGCCTGCTCTTTTCCGGTTTCCTGATCGCGCGCCGTAACACTCAAAATCCCGTTGGCGTCGATATCGAAGGTCACCTTGATCTGCGGGATTCCACGAGGCGCGGTGCGAATCCCCTCGAGACGAAATCTTCCAAGAACACGGTTGTCCCTGGCGAGCTCGCGCTCCCCCTGGAGCACCACGACATCGACCGCTGTCTGGTCATCTTCGGCGGTCGAAAATACTTCCTCCCGCCGGGTGGGGATCGTCGTGTTGCGCTCGATCAGCCGGGTCATGACTCCGCCCAGGGTTTCGACACCGAGAGAAAGCGGCGTTACGTCGAGCAACACCACATCTTCGACCTCTCCCTTGAGCACCGCCGCCTGGATTGCGGCCCCCACGGCGACCACCTCATCGGGGTTGACGCTCATGTTGGGCTCTTTTCCGCCCGTGAGTTTTTTTACAAGCTCCTGCACCGCCGGGATCCGCGTCGAGCCGCCCACCAGGATCACCTCATCGATGTCCTTTGCACCAAGGCGCGCATCGGAGAGGGCCTGCTGTACGGGGCCCATGCAGCGCTCCACCAGATCGTGGGTCAAATCTTCGAATTTTGCCCGAGTGAGCTTTTGGACCAGGTGTTTGGGGCCGTTTGCATCGGCGGTGATAAACGGCAAATTGATCTGGGTCTCGGAAGTGCTCGAAAGTTCGATCTTGGCCTTCTCCGCCGCCTCATAGAGCCTCTGGAGAGCCTGGCGGTCGTCGCGCAACTCTATGCCGTTATCCTTTCGAAACTCTCCCGCAATATAATCGACGATCCTCTTGTCGAAATCATCGCCCCCCAGATGCGTATCTCCCGACGTGGATCGCACTTCCGCCACTCCGTCTCCGACATCGAGGATGGACACATCGAACGTACCCCCACCCAGATCGAAGACCAGGATCGTCTCATTTTTTTTCTTCTCGATCCCGTAGGCAAGAGCCGCGGCGGTCGGTTCGTTTATCACCCGCAATACCTTGAGCCCCGCGATTTCCCCCGCGTTTTTCGTCGCCTGACGCTGTGCGTCGTTGAAATAGGCCGGGCAGGTGATGACGGCTTCCTTCACCTTTTCCCCCAGATACTTGGAGGCATCCTCTGCGAGCTTGCGCAGCACCTGAGCCGAAACCTCCTCCGGGGAAACCTGCTTTCCCTCGATTGCGAAGCGCACCGCTTCGCTTTGTCCCTTCATTACTTTATAGGACACGGTTTTGGACTCTTCGTCCACTTCCCCCCATTTCCTGCCTATAAACCTTTTTGCCGAATATATCGTGGCCGTCGGGTTGAGGATGGCCTGGCGCCTGGCAACCTGGCCGACCAGCCGTTGACCGTCCTTCGTGTACGCCACAACCGACGGAGTCAGCCGGGATCCTTCAGCGTTCGGGATGACAGTGGATTTTCCCTCCTCCCAGATTGCCACAACCGAATTGGTAGTGCCCAGATCGATTCCCACTGCTTTTGCCATGTGAATCCCTCCAGTAAAGAAATCTTCCGACATTGTGAACCGAATTCCGCAGCCCCTGCGCTTCGGTATAGCCGGAAGTTTTCCTAAGATAATCACGGGGTGGGAGGGCAACAAGCGGTTTGTTAGCAATTAATTGAGGCGAGTGCTAATTTGGCGGATACTGTCCCGGTAGCGGTAAAATACATGGTTTCCCTTATTCACTCCGGCCCCGGACCAGCTTTATATTAAAGACGCTTAACTGTACCATCTCATGTTTCTCTCTTGGAAAGCCAGGTCCCTCCCACCTGGCTTTCTTTTTTTGCGGCGGCTGGCGCCGCGGCCGGGTTGCCCGCCTGCTGCGCGGGCGGGCGGGGCGGTTTTCCTACTCACCGATCTACCGATTCATAATCTGAACAAAGACTTTCCGTGTCCTGGGGCCGTCGAACTCCAGGAGGAACACCCTTTGCCATGTGCCAAGGGCGAGCTTTCCCGCTTCCACGATTGCCTGCACGCTGCCTCCGGTAAGGATCGCCTTGATGTGCGCGGCGGAATTGCCCTCGGCGTGTTTATAGCCGGCCTGCCACGGGACGAGTGTATCGAGCGCTTTCAAGACGTCGTCCATGACGTTTTTGTCGGCCCCCTCATTGATCGTTACGGCTGCGGTGGTGTGGGGAACATAGATGAGGCAGAGGCCGTCTCGGGCCGAGTTTTCCGCGAGCGCGGCCTCTATACGATCGGTGATGTCGACGGCGCAGGAGTGGGCCGTCGTTTTTACCTGGAAGGTGTGCATAAGGCGCCCCCTTTCAGGGCAGGATGATACCCGACTCCGTCCGGTGTTCGGGTTCCGCGGCCTTGGGGGCTTCCGGGAACTTCTCCTGCCAGTAGAAAGCGATGGAGTCCATTACGAGTCGGGAGACGGCAGGGTTATTGCCGGCAGGCGACTCCCCGGCCAGATCTGTGGCGATAATCCATGCCCATCGTGCCTTTTCTTCGTCTTCCTGGAGCTTTAAGACCATCGCCTGTTCTTCGAAAAATCTCGTGTAGAGGCGCCGTTTTGTTCCTGCGCACAGAACGTCGCCGGCATTGCGGAGCAGTTGCAGACCGCGTTCTTCCAGGACCTCCCGCGGGACCACCAGGAGCGGGTTGCCAAGGGCTTTCAGCTTTTCGTACCAGGGTGCGAGTTCCTCCCTGGTGAACCGCAGCCAGGAAAGGTCCATGTCTTCGAAAAGCCGCTCGAGTTGGATTTCGGCGAAGAATTGGCCGGGGTTTTCGAGTTCCGGCATAAGCTCATAGACATAGGGCCGTGCATCCGGCGCGAAATGTTTTTCGAAGATGTTTCGCCCCCGTTCCAGCTGAGCATAGGACCCTTTGCCGGTCCAAAAGTCGAGCATATCGAAAAAGAGCCTGGCGGCGTGTCGGAGGGGAATCCGTGCGCCTTTCCGGAGCGCATGGGTGGAGATCGTCTGAAGGTACTCTCTATAGAGTTTCTGACCGGCCGATTCGGCCACCCGCACATGGAAGGTGTTAAAATCGTCTTCGAGAAATGCGGTGACGATCTCGTAGTTTCCGGTGGATGCGTCGGGAATCAGGGCGGAGACCACCCACATGGCGCCAGGGACCTGGAAGAGATCTGCGAGCGGCTGCCGTTGCTCCTCACGGATCAGGACGACCTTTTCGGGCGAGGCAATCTGCCCGGCGGGAGCGAACCCCTTCTGCGAGAAGCGGTACGCCGCCTGTTTGGCGCTTCGTTTGTATGGTGAATTTTCGACAACGGCTTCGAGCGCCTGAAAGGTGCGAAAGCCGGTCTGGTTGGGATTTCGGCTCAGCCTGTCGAGGAGGGCGGCTGCGAGCATCGGCCTTTGGGCAAGGGAGTTGCTCAAGGATTTCAAGTACACTTGGAAGCTTTCCCCTGCCGGGTCCTGAACGGCGAGGCGGTCAAAAATCATCTCCAGTTCGCCCGTTTCTTCCCGGGTGAGTTCGACCTGGTCTTTTCCTTTTTTTGCAGCTTGCTTCCTGCTCATGGTCCCTCACTATATAAAAAAAGCCCCATTCACACGTAGATGTGATCCTGGGGCTGTATGAACGGAGTGGAAAAAACTCTATTCTTCTTCGGATTCCACCTCGCGCGGCTCGATGATCAGAGAGTCGGCTACAAGCTCCCAGAGATATTTTACCTCGAGACCCATCATGTCGTACTCTTTGCGCAACCCCTTCATGATCTGGTCGCGGCAGTTGTGGCACGGGGCGACAAGCAGCTTGGCGCCGGTGTCCTTGATCTGTTTGGCCTTTACCCGGCCGTAGAAGACGCGCTCCTCGACATACGGAGCAGCCCATGCGCCGCCGCCTGCGCCGCAGCAGAAGTTGTTGGCGCGGTTGGGATACATATCGACGAAGTTCTCACAGCATTGCTGCGTAATCCACCGGGGTTCCTCGTAATAGCCATGGCCGAAGGTGCGTTCGCTCTTGCGGCCGTAATTGCACGGGTCGTGATAGGTAGTGAGATGGGTGTGCACCGATTTATCCAGCGTGATGCGCCCCTCCTCGATATATTGCTTGAGAAGATCGTGTACCGAAAGGAACTTGACTTCGCCGGGAAACCATTTTTGCAGACCAAGCCTGGTCGCATAGTATGCGTGGCCTCACTCGGGTAGGAGCAGGTACTCGCACTCCAGCTCCTTATAGTTTTTCACGATCCTTCCGACGATCTCTTTCATCGATGCGTCGTCGCCGGTGAAAAGGCCCCAGTTGACCCCTTCCCAGTTTTCAGAAGTCGTGGTCCACGATTCGTTGGCGGCGTAAAGAATCTTCCACCAGAACTTCATGTCCTCGGGTTCGCCGAAGGGTTCTTTGGAATTGATCGTCAACAGGATTTTAGCGCCCTTTTTGTCAATGGGCACGCTGAAGCCGGGCAGCTCTTCGGCAAGTTCGGCGCCCACGTCTTCCATGAGAAACAGGAAGTCCTCTTTGGGGATACCGACGTTATTGCCGGTCTTGAGACACATCTCAACGCCCTTGTGCAAAACGCCCGGTACCTTGTCCCTGGCCCTCATGCCTCGGGCGGAGCGGAGCATTGCGAGCAGGTCGATGCCCATGGGGCAGGCATGCTCACACCGGCCGCACAAGGTGCATATCCATGGGAATCTGGAATCGACCAGTTCCTGTTCGAGTCCCAGCAAGACCATCCGAACAGCCTTGCGGACATCCATGCCGTCGACACCCGAAACGGGGCAGCCGCCCGCGCAAGTGCCGCAGGTCAGACACAGGTCTGCGAGCTGCGTTGCGTTTTTACGCTTTTCACGCTTTGTTAATATCAACGGGTCCATCATTCTTCTCCTGTTTCCAATCCACACCTTCTGCGGGGGAAGACTTCTCACGTGGCGCGGGAAGCTTTTTCACAAATGAAACTGACGGGGTACGAAATTCATTAGTGATCGCAGTTTTTCTTCATAACTCGAATCGGGCGCAAATGCAATTGCATTCTTCCATTTGTTCAATCGATTCACGCGAGTGCCTTCACAGCCCGCTTGACAAGTTCCGCGATTTCTATCTTCTGAGGGCACAACCGCTCGGCGCCGGAAAAATCGATAGACTCGAGCCTGTCGCGCACCTCACGCGGAATGGCCGCAAAGCAGTTCCTCGCGAGCTCCACCTCGCCGTAGCTGTTATAATACATCAAAAAGCGTAGTATGTCTCCGACCGGAGCGGCATGAGAGATCGCCGGCTCGCACAAGTTCGTGCACCCGGGGCAGTAGCCCGGGGAGGTCTCCAGGGCGTATTTGTCCAGGAGTTTCCGGTCCTCGGAGGTAAGTTTGGTCCGGTCGAGTGCTGCGGCCACATTCGACATCAGGATGGTCATATTGGGCATCTGTGAGCAGATGCAGGCAATGCTCGGTTCCTCCCAGACGGCTTTCAGCTTTGCCTGGGCGTCGGTGAACCCGCGCTCTAGAAATCTTGAGGCCAGCTCGAGTTCGGCTTCCGAGTCGACCGCAACAGACCCTTTGCCCTGGGTCTTCATGGCCGTTAGTCCTATGCCCGCCTTGCTGCATGCCTCGATTGCCCTGCGCATCCTGTCGGTACGCATCAGCCGAAAGTCGTACCGGAGCATGATCCCGTCTATCCAGCCCAGCCTGGAAGCGGCGAGAAGCATGTCCTCCATGTTGCTGTGGGCGCTAAAGCCGATGAACTTGATCTTTCCTTTCGATTTCGCCTTTTCGGCCCATGCCCTGGCTTCTTTTCCCAGCAGGCCCGGGCTGTTTATCCCGTGCAGAAAGTAAAGATCGAAGTACCCTGCGTGGGTTCTGCGCAGCGACTGGTCCAGGTATTCCGAAAGGCCCGCGGGGTCATACCTCGTCGATTTGGTCACAAGGAAGATTTCCTTCCTGGTCTGAGGATATTTTTCAAGAAACTGTCCTATCCCTGTCTCGCTGTTTCCCCCCTCGTAGGATTCGGCGGTGTCCCAGTAGGTTACGCCCCATCTGAGGGCTTGTTTCAAAAGGAGGTGGTTGGTCCTGATGTCGAACATTCCGCCGAGCCCCAGGCAGGAGACCTCGATACCGGTCTTTCCGAAGCGCCTCACCGGGATTTTTTCCGGTTGGGGGCCTGCCGTTTCCGCTTGAGCCTCTGTCTCCCGGTTTCCGGGAAGAAGAATGGAACCCGCGCCGAGCGCGCCTGCAATCTTGAAGAAATTTCGACGGGAACAGCCGTTTTTGTCAAACATCGCTTCTCCTTGTCGATTGGATTCGTTCAATGCAGCGGAGGGTATCCCCGCTCCCGGTTCATGATTTCTCAAAGCAAAAGTGCATGCTTCCTGCTCCTCGATTCTCCCTCGGCACTCACCCGGATGGCCCGAAGGCCGCTCACCGGGCATTCGTGTTCGCAGACGCCGCAGCCGGTGCATCTGGCGGGGTCCACAACCGGGGCCTGGAGCCGGACCTCCAGCCTGCCGTTTCGCACTTCGGCGAAACTCTCCTTTACGTATATCGCTTTGGGGCTGACGGGGCAGGTTTCCTGGCAGACTATGCACGGCCTGTTCATGGCCCATGGCAGGCAGCGACCTCTGTCGACAAAAGCCGTGCCGATCCGGATGGGGCCGGTTTGCCTGAAAGCTCCGAGCCCGAGTTTTTCATTGAGCGAGATGGGTCGGATGGCGCCTGTCGGGCACACATGACCGCATGCCGTGCAGTTTTTCTGGCAGCCGCTCGTTCCCATGCGCATGTTCAAAACGGGGGTCCAAAGACCTTCGATCCCCCCTCCCGGGGAATCGAGTTGTATGACGTTGGTCGGGCAGACGCGCGCGCATTGGCCGCACCGTGTGCAGCGGTCGAGAAAACCGGGCTCGGGCAAAGACCCGGGTGGTCGAATCAGCGCGGGATCGTAGTTCGTGCCAAGTCCTCCCTCCAGCCTTAACAACGGCACGGCGGCGATCCCTGCGATCGCAGCTGCGACAAATCCTCGCCTGGAAAGATCAGGGGAGACGATTTCCCCGGAAGCGGATCGAAACGCATTGTACCCGATCAGGTTGTCCTTGCAGGTGTCGAGGCAATTGAAGCAGAGCACGCATTCCGAAGTCCTGATCGTACCCGCCGGGTCGCAGGCGCCTTCGCACCCGGTGTTGCAAAGCCCGCACCCGCTGCACTCCCCGCACTTCTTTCCCGGGCGCCAGAGAGCGAACCTGCCGAGCACACCGTACAGGGCGCCAAGGGGGCATAGGAACCTGCAGTAAAAGCGGGGAATCGCCAGGTTTAAAAGAAGGGCGCCCACAAACAGGGCAGCGAGGAGGCCCGCGCCTTCGTAATGCCTCTGGGCCGCGGTGACGGCACGTAAGGAAGAGTCCGCCAGGGGCAGAATGAGAAAATTTACCGACCGATACACCAGGGGAATCGGATCGAGAAGCCCGGTCATAAGAGACGATGAGGCGATGCCGTCAAGTTTGAAAAGAAACGATCCCGATGCTGCCGCAAGCAGGACAAGGAGCACATAATATTTGACCTTCTGGCTCTCCCTGTACCGGTTCAGTGCGATTCTTTCCCGTACGGATCTGCCGCGGGAGCCGAGCCGGCCGACCAGGTGATGGAGCGTTCCGAACGGACAGACCCATCCGCAGAAAAACCTTCCGAAAATGGCGGTGAGAGCGACCGTGAGCACGGCCCAGAGCAGCCCCGCGTAAAGTGTGCGGGTCGTAAGAATCGTCCCCGACGCGATGAGCGGGTCCAGTTGGAGAAACCAGTTTACCGGCCAGCCGCCCAGTTGCCAAAACGATTTGCCGGGGGTGGCGCAAATGCAGAACCACAGGAACAGAATCAGGAAGAACGTCTGGGTGATTCGCCGCACGATTGTGATCCGCATCGAACTCTTACCCTGTGGAGACTCGAAGAGGTTTAAGCGATTCGAAATTCGAAGTTCCCACTCCCGCCTGCTCGGCCTTGATTATGAATGGCAGATCCCCGGCAGTTTTGCCCAACAGGCGCGCCCCGGCCGAGTCGGCGGCAACCTGGTCGGTGCTCGCGATCATCGTGTCTGTCTGCTTGAGATCGGAAACGGACCCTCCTGTGGGGCCATTGGAGATCATGGCGAAGGTGCCGTCCAGGATGACGAGCGTTGGCCTTATCATCACTGCAAGCTCTTTTATGAAGGTGTGTATGTCCTGATGGAAGAGGTTTCGCCTGCCCCCAACGAATCCGTACCAGTTCTTCATGGACATCGATGCGCCGGCCCTGTAGTGGCTCTTGACAGGGGCGATCCCGATAAGCTTTGTCGCACCCTTGAAGGCGCCGGTCAAAACGGGCCAGTTCCTGATAAGACGGGAGCCCGGCGCGCTGAACTCCGTAAAGAGGGATTCTGCGGGCAAAATCAGCTCGGCCCCCGAACTCTGCGCCGCTTCCCCGATTCCGCTCAGTGAAAAACAGCTCTCCGGGTCGTTTATCGGGTTATCCGTTACGGCAACCGATGCCGCCCCTGCCCGGAAGCACAACCGCGTCACTTCGGCAAGCAGTTCCGGATTGGTCGTGGCGCAAAGCGATGGCGGCGAGGCGAATGCGGCGTTTACCTTTATGAGGACTCGGTCTCCCTTTTTTATGAAATTCCCCATGCCCCCGAGCGCTTCGAGCGCGGCTCCCACGCTCTTTAGCCTGTCGCTTCCCGTGGCTATCGCAATTTTTCTGCCTGCCCCGGGCACGGAAAAGTCGGGCAATCCTGCCGCGCGCCCGAGCGAGTCCTCTGCCGGGCCACGAGGACCCAAAGGGTCATGTAAAAAATAGCCGAGAGCAGCCGCAATACCAACGATTGCCCCCGCTTTGGCCGATCGAATCAGAAAATCGCGCCTGTCCATTTGCGATTCCACAGGCCCATCCTCTTTGACGCTCTCACTCATGGAGCCGTCCCGCCCAGCTTGCGGTATACCCGCATTGCGATTGTCTTTGCGCTCTCCAGCGTATCCACTTCGTGGGAGCCCGCAAAATACGGCCCCCTGTACATGACAACTTCATACGTATCGAACACCTTGTACAATTTGGAACCGGGAGCATCCGGGATTTCTCCCGCCGCCGTTCCTCCGTTTTCGAGCAGAAACCTGCCGTATGCGGCGGCAAGGTCGGCGGCTTCCTTCGGGCTCTTTCGCCTCGAAATAAAGGCGGTAACCCGGCTGCCCCGGTCGGTATAGACGGCCGTATACACGCGATCGAGTCCGCTGAAGGAGAAGACATCCTTCATGTGGAGCGAAATGCTCGATGGGTCGAGAGATTGTTTCGGAAAGATAGATTCGGTCCGAAGCGCGCCGGACCCTGGTCGGGCTTTGGCAAGCTCTCTTGCAAGGGCCGTCATGTCGTCCATGAGCCCGCGGGACGAGGATGTTATTTCGAAATAGTCCGGTCCCGCGGCAAAAAAGACACCATCCTCCGTGCGGTAGGCGGAAGCGCCGCCCTCCATTTTAAGGGGCTTTGAATCCTTTCGCCTTTGGAGGCTGAAGACAGAGAACGCATCAGCCGGGTCTCGCATCGTATAGATGGAGAGTTCGATCCAGCTCTTGGGGTCGGTTTTTCTTGCGAACCGTCTCACCGTGAGTTTCACAAATCCGCTTGAAAGGTAGAGATCGGCTTTGCCGTCTATTTTGTCGGACAAGGTTCGCGGATCGAACGTCTCTTCGCGGCCGAAGGGACTCAGGTCCCCGGAAAGATATGACGGGACCCTGGAAGAAACTCGGGAGCGTGCGTCCCTTTGTGAGGATGTACCATAAATGTAAACGCCGCACGCTATTGCGGCCAAAAGAGCCAGTATGAAAACCCCGATGCAGGACTCGAAAACGCCCGCTCGCCTCATTCCGTCTCCAGTGCAACTCTGAGACTAAATATAGCAGGTCGGAGCAAACCGGGCAAGACGGCAAAGAGCAACATTCCATGTCCCTGCGGGACACCCGGAAACCACGAAAAGACTCCGAATGCGGTTTTCTTCCTGCTTCCCGCTCCTCGCTTCCCGCTTCTTTTTGTGGCAGAGTATCTATTGATGCCGTTCTTCGTACAGTTGCTGCATTGCGTGTGAGTAGCGATTCGGTCCATCGTAGATGGTGAAGGGAGGCTCGACCCGCAGTTCTTCGCCTCCGCCTTTGAGGCACTCGAGGTGGACCAGCCTGCCGGGGCCCTGCGGGTATGAATGGATGAGGGTAAGCCGCTTGGGGGTAAATCCGCGCTCGAAAGCGGCGCGAAACAGGTTTGCGAGCCGGGTGGCGGGGTAGACCACCGCGACCCGGCCGCCGGTGGGCACCAGGCGCCTGGCGGCGCCGAACACGTCGAAGACGTCGGCCGTCAGTTCGTGGCGGGCGAGGGCCTTCTGACTGTCCGGGTTTATGCGCCCGGCGCCGGGCTTTCTGTAGGGGGGATTGCTCAAGACGAGGTCGAAGCTCTCGGGCTCAAAAAACGGTCCCGACTCGCGAAAATCGAGCCTGTGGATCTCGATCTTTTCTTCCATCCGGTTGTCCGCAACGTTTTTTCTCGCAAGGTCGGCCAGTTCGGGCTGAATCTCGACTGCGGCGATCTTCTGCACGGTTTCGGCCCTGTAGGCCAGAATGAGGGGGATGATGCCGCAGCCCGTTCCCAGCTCGATGACCCTGTCGTTTTTGCCGATGCGCGTGAGGCCGGCCAAAAGAACTGCATCGAGCGAAAAGCGATATCCCTTTTGCTCCTGGCAAACGAGGAGTTTGCCGCCAAAAAGCGCGTCGCTTGTGAGCAGCCGATTTTCTCTCAGAAGATTTCCTCGTCGGGAAAGAGTGGATTTATCACCAGCCCGGAAGTCACCTTCGGATAAAAATAGGTGGACTTGTGAGGCATTATGAGACCCGCGCTCGCAACGTCGCGGACCTGCTCGATCCGGGTGTAATTGATAAAGAAACCGGCATCGAATTTGTGGGAGCGCACCTCCTCGACGGCCTCTGCAAAATCATGGGTGAAAGCGATATTGCGATCGTCAGCGAGAAACTGGTCCGAAAGCCCGAGGATTTCACGGAGCAGCAAATTATCGAGCACCACCACATCGAGAGTTCTCAAAGCGGGGGGAGTGCCTTTGCGCGCGAGAAGCGAGGCGACCGCATCCTTTTTCGCCGTAAGCACATGGACGCACCCTTTCCAGTAGACGCCGATGGTGGTGTTGCCTGTAACCCCGCCGGCCCGGAGGGCTTCCTTCCATTTGGGCAGATTGCCGTTTCGGGGTTCGAAACGCTCGATGTCGAAGAGGTATTTGGCCTTTTCCACGAATCGCTCGCAATCCCTGTCGCCCAGGTTCCGAAGCAGCCGGTGCGTGGGCATGATGGTGAGGCCCGGTTCGTTCATGTCCGTGAGGTACACCATGATGAATTCGTAGGAGGCGTTGGGGTTGCCCCCGCCATAGCGCTTCCTGAGGGCGTTTCTGTAGTTGAGGGCTGTTTCGTAGCGGTGGTGGCCGTCGGCGATAAAAATGGGTTTTTCCAGCATCAGTTCGCGCACCCGATCGATTGTGGGCCGCTCGGTTACGGGCCAAAGCCTGTGCGCCATGCCCGCTGCGTCTGTAAAGGAAACCGCCGGGTCGGGAGGGGCCTGGTGGCAAAGAGCCGAATAGACCTGTTCGCCCGAATCGGGATAGAGGGCGAAAACCGGGCTCAGGTTCGCGTTGCATGCGAACATGAGGTCAAGTCGTTCGTCTTTTACCGCCTGGAAGGTTTTTTCATGAGGGCGAACTCTGCCGGAGGAAAAATCCTCGAGTCTGAGCGCGCAGATGAATCCTTTGCGCGTCTTGGACTGCTCGCCTTCGGTCCTGTAGTCCAGTTCGTACCTGTACAGGGAGGGGCTGGGGTTTCGCAGAAGAATTCCCTGCCTGGTCCACTCCTGGATCAATGCTCCGGCCCTGGTATGGGGATTGTTCGTCGGGGAGTCCTCCGGCGAGGCAGGTCCCAACTCGAGCCGTATGAAATTGTAAGGGTTTTTCTCGTAAAAATCCCGCTGCTCCTCGGGGGAGATGACGTCGTAGGGAGGGATCGTTACCTGAGAAAGATCGGGAACTTCCTGAGGATTGTAGCGCAAGCCTCTAAAGGGGGCGATTTCAGCCATGAGCGTCGAGTATCCTTTCGCAACCACAGGTTATTCAGTGAGGAGGCTTTTGCTAACACAGGTTGGGCCGTTTGACAAGCCGGTTGGGAGTTTTTACACATAAATATCCTGCCTCCGATAGGAGCGGGAAGCAGGAAGCGTGAAGCGGGAAGGACGGCGTCGCGAGGCTTTTCCTTGCTGTGCGCGCGCCGGAAAGAGGTAAAAGACTGAGAGGTAAAAGACTGAAGGGAGATACGTGGTGGACTGGGAATCTGTGATAAACGAAAAGGCTCTCGCATGGCTGCTTCCGGATGCGTATGCCCGATACCGAACGCCTCTTCTGCGCGCCCTCCTCCTTTTTCTTCAAGGACTTCCGGCCTCCCGCCTGAAAGAAATCGCAGCCGCGCAGGCGGCGCTGCCCGCCGCCGCGAGCCTGTCGGACCGGTTGGTGAGGCTTGCCCGCAGTTGCCCCGTGCTGCACAAGCTGGGGCAAACGCTGGCAAGAGATCGGAACCTGCCGGCGGAATTGAGAAGCGGGCTCCAAAGGCTCGAGTCTTTTTCCCCTTCGGTTCCCATGAAAACGATCGCAAAGGTGCTCCACGAAGAACTCGGCCCGCTGTCTCTCCTCGGAGTAACTCTTTTGCCCCACGCCCTGGCGGAAGCAAGCGTGGCCGTGATTGCTCCTTTTCGCTTTTCCAACGGGGTCGAAGGAGTCTTCAAGGTCTTAAAGCCGGGCATCGAGGAACGCATGGAGGTCGAACTCGGTCTTTTGGAGCGCGTGGGTTCCTTTCTGGACTGCCGATGCAACGAACTGAGACTTCCCCGGCTCGATTACCGCGATAAATTCGAGCGGGTCCGGGAGAAGCTATTAAACGAGGTCCGCTTCGACATCGAGCGGCACAACCTCGCCCTGGCACGCCGCTTCTACCGAGGAGATTCCCGGGTCGTCGTCCCTGCGCTTTTCGACTTTTCTACGCCGCGGGTTACAGCCATGGAGCGGGTGCAGGGGCAAAAGGTGACCGAAGCCGGCGGGAGAGTGACCAAAAAGGAAATGGCGAGGCTCGTGATAGAGGCCCTGATCGCCAGGCCGATTTTTTCCCGGGAAGGCCGTGCCGTGTTTCATGGAGACCCGCACGCAGGAAACCTGATGGGCATGCAAGCCGGCGGCCTGGCCGTTTTGGATTGGAGCCTCGCGGGCTTCCTCGCGGAAAGGGAGCGCGAGTCGATGGTGCAGATCATCCTGGGCGGCCTGGGGTTTAGCCCCGAAAGGGTAATTGACGGGATACAGGGTCTCTCCATGGCCCCGCCCGGAGATCCGGCCGCCCTGAGAGTTGCCGCCCAAAAAGCGTTGGGGAGGATACGAAGCGGGCGGTCTCCGGGCTTTACCTGGTTAAAGGAGTTGCTAGACGATGCGGTGGGAAACGCGCGATTGCGCTTCGGGGTGGATCTCATGCTCTTTCGACGGGTCATCCAAATGGTCGAAGGGGTGGTCGCGGACCTGGGAGGGGAAGCCGATTTGATCGACCGGGTATTTTTCAGCGAATTCGCCCTCCACTTTTCCGCCGAATGGCCCCGCCGGTTCTTTACCTCGCCGGATTCGCGCGGATTCGCCACCCGGATCTCCAACACGGATCTGGTTGAACTGGCGGTGAATTTTCCGTGGAGAGCGGCACAGTTCTGAGGTGTAAAATTTTGTCCCCGGGCAATACGTTTGCGCAACGTAAGGCGGTTGGGACCTGTAAAAAGGGGGTCATTCCCAATTTCGAACCGGATCATCTCGAACATCTTCTCCGGCTGGGTTTGAATCTCTTTGAAAATGGATACGATCTCGGGTAAGCTGACTTCGATTCCCGTGGCGCTTCTCCTTTTTGTTGGTGGTTTCCTGGTCGAACCCACTTTCGGGGCCTTGAAATTTACACAAAAGATTTTACACCACCGAAATGCTCGACACATTTTAGATACTTCCCAATGGAGATGTGCCCTGCGGCTGGCGTGCATGGAGGCGGTCTCTGAGTTCTTTGTAGTTCAATCTGAGGGTCCTGGCGATTCGGAAGGCGGAATAGGTTTGAGACAGGGCCGTAGCCACCGCCCACAAACTATCGGGAATGCGCTCCCTTTTCTTGCGGGTGCTCCTCCATTGTTCAAATGACACACAGGCAGACTGCAGGTCGTCCTGCAGGACCAGTTCCTTCTTGTGGTTCATCGGCTTCTCCTTTCATACTCAAGAGTTCAGCCGATCATAGACCCTTTTCTAGGTCCTTTCATGCAGCCTTGCCGGAAACTCACCCATCTTCATAGCCAGAGGTACTCGTTAGCCTGATGAACCGTATTCGAAAGATCGATAGGAATATAGAAAAAAAGTTCGCGGCCTTGAGAGGCGCCAAGCCGATTCTCTTATGTTAGCGGGATTTGGTACGACCCC
>JAKAJS010000196.1 GCA_021813685.1 Deltaproteobacteria bacterium
ACAGGATTTACAGGATTAAAAACCCATAATTATATACATTGCAAACACTTGTCATCTCTTCTACTGCCTTTAATCCTGTTAATCCTGTAATCCTGTCCAAGCTTTTCAATGTCTTTCCTGCCGCGCGTAAAATGCAAAAACTTAGACAGGATTACAGGATTTACAGGATTTACAGGATTAAAATTCCTAATTCCTAATTCCTAGTATAAATCCTGTCCAATCCAGCGGGAGCCGCCGTAGTAGCGGAAAAGGGCCCGCAGTCCATCGGGGTCGGCAGCGCGCGAGTGTACGTAGATGATTCTGCCGATCGAAGCAATTTCCTTCCCGTCGACCGTCATGGTGGCCGAGCCGAGCGAGTCGCTCCGCGAGGTGGAAATAAGTCGCCCCGTGATTTCTGCCGAAAAGCCGGGCCTGAGGTCCGGTGCCACCGTGACATCTTCGACAAGAGACATCACGGCGGAAAACCGGAAGTCGTGCGTGCGAATGACCAGCCAGCCCAGGAGCTGCGCCATTGCCTCGATATATATCACGCCGGGAACGAGCGGTTCTTTCCTGAAATGGTTGCGCAGATATTCTTCCGAGAGGCAAAAGGTTTTTATCCCTGTAATCGATTCCCCCGGCACGAGTCCGCTTATCCGGTCGTAGAAAAGGAGTCTCATCCGATGTCTGCTCCCTGTCGGCCGGGACGGGTCAAAACAAACGACCCGCACCCGCCCTCGCAGCTTATTCCATTTACGAGGATATTGAATCTCCCGGAGGCCAACCGGAGGTCGCCGGGCAGTTTCGCATCCCGGGGAAGAACGAGCGCGAGTGCACCATTTAAGACCGGTCCGGCCGCAAGCGTTTCTCCAAAAACAACGGGCGTGGTTAAAATTACCGGCGGCTTTGATTGGGCGGCGAAGAGCTCGCGCACGGCTTCCCGCTCTTCCTGACAGAAACTTCCGACCATGACGAGATCGACCCCGGCGGGACCAAGACCGGCATCCGAGAGTGCCTCCCGCATGGCCGAGGATATCGCGCGTCGGGAGGCAAAGCTTCCGGCCTCGCTTTTCTCGCACGAGAAGCCAAAGCCGAGGATCTCCCCCAGTATGCGGACTCCCCTTTGCTCCGCCTGAGATGCCGGCTCCAGGACAAGCATGGCCCCGGCTTCCCCGAGAAACCCCGGCAGGCAGGGGAAACCGTTGAGCCTCGCCCTGGCAAGCGAAAGGGGCGAAATTTCCTCGCTCACACCGCCCGCTACGGCCATCTTCACCCTCCCCTCCCGCAATGCGGAGGCAGCCTCATAGAGGGCCATGACACCCGCATCGCCGTGAGGGCAAAAGACGCCGTTTTCTCCGCCAAGGCCGAAATGAATGGAAGCCTGGCAAAAGGCGACGTTATTGAGCATGCCCAGGGGCCACAAAGGGTAAATCTCCCGGTAGCCTTCCGGAAAAAACCTGTCGTAGTCGATGGTACCGTCGGGGCCAAGCGATTTGAGAACGGCCGGGAGCAAGTCCTCCACGTGATAATCGACCATGCCCATCCCCGCAAAAAAGCCCCTGTCGGCAGGTTCGATCATACCGGGGTCGAAGGCAGCCCCGCGCAGGGCCTCATCGACGGAGGCCATGAGCAGCGAGAGGTGATTTCCCATGGTAAGGGCTAGTTGGGAGGGCACATCGGTTTTGAAGATGGGAAGATTTTTCACCCGGGCGGCGGGAGAATCGAACCCGGCAATTTCATCCGCTCCCGATTTTCCCGAAAGAAAGCCCTCGACTAACTCCGGAACGCAATTTCCCAGCGAGCAGACCGCTCCGAGCCCGGTAACCGCCACCCGATCCACAGAAAGGCGTGAAAGAGATTCTGAGCCGACTTTCATTTGCGGAATTTACCCAGGCAAAGGCATGCGTTCTGGCCGCCGAAGCCAAAGGAATTGGAGAGCGCGATCCCGTGTTCTAAAGACCGGGCCTGGTTGGGAACATAGTCCAGGTCGCATTTCGGGTCCGGATACTCGTAGTTGATCGTAGGCAGTATGGTGGAACTGTTCATCCCCATTATGGTGAGTCCGGCCTCTATGGCTCCCCCGGCCGCAATCGCATGTCCGGTCATCGACTTGTTGGAGCTTACCGGAACCAGCTTTGCCCTTTCCCCCAATACCCTCTTTATGGCAAGCGTCTCTATCTGATCGTTTTGCAGGGTCGAAGTTCCATGCGCATTGATGTACTCGACGTCCTCGGGGGAAAGGCCCGCGTCGGCGAGCGCTTTCCTCATGGCGAATACCGCTCCGTCGCCTTTGGGGTGTATATCGGTGATCCTGTAGGCATCCGCCGCCGAACCATAGCCGAGAACTTCGGCGAAAATCGGAGCGTTTCGCGCGACCGCGTGTTCCAGTTCCTCCAGGACAAGCGCCCCTGCCCCTTCGGACATGACAAAGCCGTTTCTTTTCCGGTCAAAGGGCCGCGAAGCCTTGTCGGGAGAGGAGTATTTCTCGGCCAAAGCGCGGATGAGAACAAAGCCCACAAACCCCATGAAGTTGAGGTTGGATTCGCACCCCCCGGCGATCATTACGTCGGCCTTCCCCGCCCGGATGGTTCCAAACGCCTCGCCGATCGCCTGAGCCCCGGCGGCGCAGGCAGAAACGACGGTGAAGTTGGAACCCCGGCAATCGAAGAGAATCGAGAGCAGAGAAGTCGCCACATCGGGTTTTCTGCGGAAGAAATTAAAGAAGGAGTAGAGTCCGTCACGGGTAAGGCCGGTAACGTTCCACGACTTTCCATCGGCGTAGCGGAAGAGGCGAACCAGGTCGTCTACCGAGGGGTTTTCCCCGTGATAGCCAAGGCTTACACCAATCGCCGCCCTGTTTTCGATTCCCTCCAGGCGCGCCATCTCCGCGGCTTCCGAAGTTGCGGCCAGCATGAATTTGAGACCGCGCGAAGAGCACTTCTCGATTCCCTGAAGCCTTTTGGTCTCAAGGCCGTTCAGCCACGAATCGCTCACCTGTCCGCCGATACGGCAGGGAAGCCCCTGTGTTTCGAAAGAGCGGATGAAGTCTATGCCGGAGACGCCGTTTCGACCATTTTCGAACGTATCCCCACTGTTTTTTCCGATCGGCGTGATCATTCCGTACCCGGTAACGACCACCCGCCTGCTATTTGTCTGCGCACTCAAATCAAAATTTCCCCGGGCCGGGATTGCCTGATCAAAAGATTTTCCGCTCTTCCTGGACCTGCTTCAGCCAGGACTCGATGAGGTCGTCGCCGCTCGTAAAGGAGGCCGGCTCGCTGCACGCCCCGCACGCGATCCGGGTCTCTTCGCTTAACGTCCAGTTCTTTGCCCCGCAACCGGTGCACGTTTCCGGAAGCGTATCCAGAAGGCCGCCGACCACTTCGG
>JAKAJS010000028.1:0-943 GCA_021813685.1 Deltaproteobacteria bacterium
AAAATGGTCGTTAAATCGCCATTTGATAATTGGCTGGGCAGGTTGACGCACCTGGAAGGGCAAAAAAGCGACGATCTGATAAGGAAAGCCCGCGGCCATGATATCGGCGGTTGACACCAATATACTCCTGGACATCCTGATTCCGGGGCAAACATTTTGCGACGGGTCAAAGAGGTTGCTCGACAACCATATATCCCGAGGCAGGCTCATCATCTGTGAGGTGGTATTCGCCGAGCTTGCCTCAGCGTTTCCGACAGGCCAGGAACTCGAGGCTTTTCTAGCAGACACGGGGATAGAAATTGTACGTTCCGGAAGGAATGCGTTATTTTTTGCCGGCGCAAGATGGGCTGAGTACGCGAAAAAAGATGCCAAAAGCCGCTTTTCATGCGGGAAATGCGGCCACAGTTTCGAGATTGCCTGTCCGAATTGTTCGGAAATGTTTACAAAACGACTCCAGGTTATGGCCGATTTCCTTATCGGCGCCCACGCGCTGCTGCATGCAGACTGTATTCTTTCGCGCGACCCGGGAGTATATAAAACCTGGTTTCCCGATCTCAGGCTAATCGGTCCCCAAAGCCTTAGCTCAGCCTGATCCTCGCATCGCAGATCTCGATGTCGCTGCCGGAAACAAATACGGGGTTCAGGTCCATTTCCTGGATTTCCCCGTGTCTTTCCATCAGGCGTGAGACCTGCAGGAGAAAGGCCTCCACCGACTTGATATCGACACTACCGCTTCTGGGGTTCTTTAGAGCCGCATAGCTTTTCAACTCTTCGAGCATATCCCTCGCATCCCGGCTATCCACCGGGACCAGCCGGAAGGAAACGTCTTTTACCGCCTCGGCGAAAATTCCCCCGAGCCCGAACATCAATACGGGGCCGAATTGCTTGTCCTGCCGCGTTCCGACGATGAGTTCGAATCCCTTGCCAAGTCGTTGCACCATCA
>JAKAJS010000028.1:953-17558 GCA_021813685.1 Deltaproteobacteria bacterium
TTCGACGATTTCCCTGAAGGTACGCCGGACTTCCTCCTCGCTTTGGAGAAAGACCCGTATGCCCCCCGTTTCGGTCTTGTGGACCACGTCGGGAGAAGAGATCTTGAGGGCTACGGGAAACCCGATCCGGGCAGCCGCCTCGCCTGCCTCCTTTTCCTCTTTTGCCAGACAACTCTCGAGTGCCTTCAGTCCTTCGGCTTCCAGAAAGGCAAGAGCATCCACCCCAAGGTATAGTTTTTCCATATCGACCTCTCTACTAAGCACTAAACACGATTCACCAGTCTGTTTGCCCGGAAAAGATCCCCCATGAGCGCACCGGCCCTCTCCGGGGTGGGAACGATGGAGATGCCCCCGGCACCGTCCATCTGCGCGATCTCCTTGTCCCATACACCGCGGGGGGCCGTAAAGACGCCCACTACGGGCTTATTAAACGCAGGTGCGGTCCTGAGGTGCTCGGCAAGCGATTTTGCCAGTCCCACGTTTGCCGATGCAAACATGGCGATAAAGATGACCCCGTCGGTGCCTTCGTCTTCGAGGGCGGCCTGGAGAATTTCGAGGCTGCTTTTTGCGTCATACCAGGCAGGTCCCATGTCGACCGGGTTGGAACGAATGGCGATCGGGGGCAGAATCCGGTTTATGATCTCCTGGGTTTTTTGGGAAAAGCGGGCAAGTTGCAGTCCGGCCTTTTCGACCGAATCGGCTGCGATCAGCCCGGGGCCGGCCTGGCCGGAAAGAACCGCGATCCGGGGCCCTTTTAGAGGCGCACACACATCCAGCGCCTTGGCCACATCGATCATCTGCTCGGCGGAAACGACTTCGAGCATTCCCGCCTGCCGCAGCGCCCCTTGCCATATCTGGTAGTCGCCCGCAAGAGAGCCGGTATGGAATCGGCTTGCACTGTCCCCCTTCTCGCTTTTCCCGGACTTGTAGGCGATGATGTGCTTCCTGCCCCGGAGCGCTTTGGCCGCATCGAGCAGTTCCCGGGGATCGTCGAGCCCTTCTATGTAGAGGGTGATTACCCGGGTGGCTTCGTCTTCTTCGACCAGGTGATGCAACAGTTCGGGGAAGCCGACGTTTAAGCGGTTGCCCAGGCTCATCAGTTTGGACATGCCCATTCTTTGGTCCATGGCCAAAAAGCCGCACAGGTGGCAGAATCCCCCGCTTTGGCTTACCAGCGCGATACCCCCCTTGTTCAACCGGGAAAATTCGGGTGTAAAGGATGCGTTTACCCCAAAGGTCAAATTAACGAAACCGAAGGTATTGGGGCCTATCACGGGCAGATCGTAGGTCCGGGCAATCCTTCCGATTTCCTCCTGGAGCGCCTCCCCTTTGGAATCCTCGATTTCCCGGAACCCCGCGGTGATCATCACCACCCCTTTTACCCGCTTTTTCCCGCATTCATGGAGGGTCTCGGGTACAAACTTCGCCGGCACTGCGATCACGGCCAGATCGACCGGCTCGGGGATCGCACCCAAGGAAGCGTGGGAAGAAAGGCCCCATATTTCACCGCCCCGGGGGTTGACCGGAAAGATGCGCCCCGCATACCTGCCCTCCACGAGGCTTTTCATCACGTGATAGCCAAGCTTGTCGAAACTGTTGGAAGCCCCGATCACCGCTACCGATTCGGGACAGAAAAGGCCATTGAGTTTTGTGTTCATCATGCCGGCTCCTTCTGGCTCTCGGGATACGAGAAAACAGATCCTCTGGAGGATTCTCATACCACATTCCGCTCAGTGGGCCAAGTTAACGTTGAATCGGTCCCTGAAACAAAAAATCTCTTTAGAAAAGTTCTTTCGAGGCCGAATCATTGTCAAAGTGTGTCTTATGCCCGGCCCCGGCGGGGACACCTTCGCAAGCGGTTTGGGCCGCTGCAGCAGACACTCTGAGTGAACCCGGATCGGGGCGCCCCCTGCCCGCAGATCCACAGGAAAGGATCAGATTCGATGAGTTACAAAGACTTGGCGGTGATGGTCGTCGATGATTTCGCCACCATGAGGCGGATCGTGAAAAACATCCTACGGGATATGGAATTCAAAGAGATTTTTGAAGCGGAAAATGGCGCCGAGGCTCTCGGGCTGTTGAAGGCCAATAAGGTAGACCTGATCGTTTCGGACTGGAATATGCCGGTCATGACGGGAATCGAACTGCTTAAACAAGTGAGGGCGGACGAAAAATACAAGGCGCTCCCCTTCCTGCTGGTCACTGCCGAAGCCCAGAAAGAAAACATTATGGAGGCAATCAAGGCCAAGGTCAGCAACTATATCGTTAAACCATTCACCCCGGCTACGCTTGCGGAAAAAATCGCAAAAATCATTCCGCAGAACTGATAGTGGAGAGCAGGCATGGACGTAAAACTGATCAACCCGTTCCTTACGGCCGCGATGCACGTACTGAAGACCATGGCCGGGGTCGAAGTCAACCCCGGTAAGCCGTTTATGAAAAAAGACTGCCAGGCCATCGGGGATGTCTCCGCAATAATCGGCATCACCGGAGTCGCAAGCGGATCGATGGCGCTTGTTTTCAGCGAAAAATGCATCCTGGCGATTGCTTCCAATCTTTTGGGCGAAAAGTATACCGAGCTGAACGATGAGGTGAAAGACGCGGTCGGAGAGCTCACAAACATGATCTGTGGAGACGGCAGAAGGCGTCTTGCCGAGCAGGGCTTGAGCCTCCAGGCGGGAATACCGACCATAGTGTCCGGCAAAAATCACTCCATCACCCATTTTGCAAAGGGCCCCCGCCTCGCTGTCCCTTTCCAGACCACCCACGGCGACTTCATGGTCGAAGTTGCCTTTGCCAACGGGTCGTGAAAAACCGTTCCTCTCGTTTTTCCGAGCCTATCCCCCTGTGCATCCTGCATTTTCGGGTATTATCTTCACTCTTATGGGTTGAGTCAGAGAGGGAATCGGGCAATCGTGAACACACGCAGCGGAAATGCCTCCTCCCCACACACGGTGAAGATAGCGGCGATAAGTGACCTTCATTACAGGCTGGATTCGGGGCGACAGCTCGGGGCTGTTTTTGAACGAGTAGCGCAAGAAGCCGACATCCTGCTGGTTTGCGGAGATATCACTCACCACGGTCTTGCCGGGGAGGCGGCGGTTTTCATAGAGGATGCAGCTCCCGTGCTTGGAAAAATCCCCGTGCTCGGGGTGCTGGGAAACCATGATTTCGAATCCGGAAACCAGGAGGTGCTCTTCCGGCGGTTCCGTAATGCGGGAGTGATCATGCTCGATGGAGACACCCGCCATATCCGCGGAATCGGGTTTGCCGGAGTGAAGGGATTTGCCGGCGGCTTTGGCAGGATGGCTCTGCAGCCCTGGGGGGAGGCGGCCATAAAAAACTTTGTGCAGGAAGCCGCAGCCGAGTCGCAAAAACTGGCCCGTGCGTTATCCGAACTCAATTCCGGGCCGAAAATCGTTCTGATGCACTATTCTCCGATACGGGAAACCGTTGCGGGGGAACCACAGGAAATCGTGCCCTTTCTGGGCTCGAGCAGCCTGGAGGAGCCCCTGAACCGGTTTGCCGCAACCGCCGCGTTCCACGGCCACGCCCATAAGGGTTGCCTCCAGGGGAGAACCGGCGCCAACATCCCCGTCTATAATGTGTCGCTCGGGGTGCTCAAGAGGCTGTTTCCCGAGCGCCCCCCGTTCTTTCTCCTGGAGGTCTCCACGGACGCACCCGCCGATTGAAACCACCCGAGCCAGAGGTCTTGAAAAATGGCAAACTTCGAAAACGAATCCGCACCCGATCCGAAACACGATTTTTACAGAAAGGCGCTGGATATGTTGACACGCTCGAAGATCCCGTACCTGGTCGGCGGTGCATACGCTCTGGGATTCTACACGGGAATATTACGCGACACCAAGGATCTCGATGTTTTCGTAAAGACCTCCGATTGTCTGGGCGCGCTGCACATCTTCGAAGGGGCCGGATTCCAAACCGAGCTCACCTATTCCCACTGGCTGGCCAAGGCATGTTGGAACGACCATTTGGTGGATATCATTTTCAGTTCGGGAAATGCATTAAGCGAAGTGGACGAATTGTGGTTTGAGAATGCGGCGCAAGGGGAGTTATTCGGGTTTCCCGTGCGGTTCATTCCCCCCGAAGAGATGATCTGGTCCAAGGGGCTGGTGATGGAGAGGGAGCGCTATGACGGCGCCGACGTAAACCACATACTGCTTGCCTGTGCGAAAAATCTCGACTGGAAACGGCTTTTGAAGCGCTTCGGACCGTACTGGCGAGTGCTGTTGAGTCACCTCGTCCTGTTTGGATTCGCCTACCCCGGGAAGCGCGGTCTGGTTCCCGAGTGGGTCATGCGCGACCTGCTGGCGCGGATGGAAACCGAACTGGAAAACGCTCCGGGCGAGCATGTGTGCCTGGGGACTCTATTATCCCGCACGCAATATAAAATCGATACCGAACAGTGGGGGTTTCGGGATCATCGACTCCAGCCTTTCGGGAAAATGACAAAAAAACAGATACGGGAGTGGGACGCCGGCGCCCCTGCACCCGGTTGAATCTACTTTCATCCTTCACTTTCTGCACTTTTCAATGTTACAGTCAGCGCGGTAGTCAATGAAACTCAATGCATCATCGAGCGGAAATCATAAATCAAGGAAGAATTCTATGTCGGATAATGGTACGAATGGAAAATTCACCGGTGCGCACAAGTATATCCTGGATGATGAGCTTGCCAAGATCGTAAATATCTCCATGGCCATGGAAATGCCCCTGGTGCTCAAAGGCGAACCGGGCACAGGCAAAACGATGCTGGCGCATGCCATTGCAGAATCCCTCGGCATGGAACTGATCGTCCTCAATGTCAAATCGAGCATGAAGCTTGTCGAGGCTCTCTACCAGTACGATACTCTTACCCGCCTCAATGACAGCCGTTTCGGCGATTCCAAAAGAGACGTGAGCAATATCGAAGAATACATCAAGATGGGCAAGATCGGCCGTGCTTTCGTCTCGGAAAAAAGGGTCGTTCTGCTCATCGACGAAATCGACAAGGCCGATACCGATTTCCAGGACGATATGCTCGATGTGCTGGACCAGATGGAATTTGACATCATAGAGATCGATAAGACGGTCAGGGCCAAAAAACGGCCTGTGATCATCATTACCTCCAATGCGAAAAAAGACCTCTCCGACCCCTTCCTCGGACGATGCAACTTTCATCATATCGCTTTTCCGGACCCCGAGATGATGACCCGAATCGTCCAGGTTCACTTTCCCGATATCGAAGAGGAGTTGCTGCAGCACGCGGTCGCAGCGTTCTATCGATTGAGGGAGCTGAAATTTCTGGAAAAAAGGCCCGCCACGCGGGAATTGATCAATTGGATACGAGCGCTTAAAAACGACCCGGATTTTAGAACCGGGGAGCTGGCGCAGGGAAAAATTCCCTACCCGGGCGTTCTTTTCAAAAAAAGTCCCGATTATGCCGCTGTTCGCAAAGCGACGGCGCAGCGGCAAAGCTGAGGGCGGCCGGTATGTTTTCCAGATTTTTTTTCCTGCTGAGGCAGGAGAACGTCCCGGTGACGCCCACCTCCTTTCTGCGGCTTCACAAAGCCCTGCACATGGGCCTTGTCGGCTCGATGGAGGATTTCTACACAGCCGCCCGTTCGATTCTGATCAAAAGCGAGAGGCACTTCGATCTCTACGACCGGGTCTTTGCCCATCACTTTGAGGGGGCCGAGCTAAAGGATCTGGAAGAGTTCGAACTCTCCGAGATCGCAAAGGCGCTGCTCGAAGAGTGGCTCCAAGACCCGCAATCGCTTGCCCGCGAACTGGGAATCGAGGAAACGGCTCTAAAGAGTCTCAAGCCGGAGGAATTGCTCCAGTATTTTCTGGACCGGTTGAAGGAGCAAACCGAGGCGCACCACGGCGGCCACAAATGGATCGGAACCGGCGGGACCTCTCCGGTCGGCCATTCGGGATACCATCCGGGGGGAATGCGTGTGGGAGGAAGCTCGGGGAGAAAATCGGCAGTCAAGGTGGCGATGGAAAGACGCTACAGGGACTATTCCCAGGAAGGCCCGCTTACACAGGCCCAGATGGCCGAAGCGCTCAAACGGCTTCGAAACCTCGTCCCCGTCGGTCCCAAAGATCTGGTCAATGTGGAAAAGACCATCTACCAGACCATGAAAAAGGCCGGGGAAATCGAGATCGTATTCGACAGAAGCATGAAGGACCGGCTCAAGGTCGTCCTGGCCCTCGACAACGGCGGCTGGTCGATGGATCCCTACGTAGGCGTCGTACAGACTCTTTTCAACTACGCACGCGCGCAGTTTAAAGACCTCAAGACGTTTTTCTTCCACAACACCGTCTATGATTTGCTCTGGGAGGACCCGCCGAGGTGGCGCAAACCTTTCCGGGTCGACGAACTCATCCGCCTGGACCCCGAAACGCGTTTTATATTCGTGGGCGATGCCAGTATGTCCCCCTACGAGCTAAACGCCGTGGACGGCTCGATCACCGTGGGGGAGCGTACCCTCATTCCGAGCTACCAAAGGCTCGAATTCATCGCCAAAACGTTTCCCCGCTCCGTTTGGTTAAATCCCGTCATGGCCGACCAATGGTCCTACACGCAAACCATCGGTGTTATCCGACGGATTTTCCCCATGTTCGAGTTGACCATCGACGGATTGGAGTCGGCGATTCAATACCTCATGAGGAAAAACTGACTATTACGTCCCCGGCGGCGACTGTCGGGGGCGGTCCGATGTCCTCGTCTGCCTGTCCACTCGATAGTAGGCCTTGAAGACCTGTTTGTTCGACTTGACTTCGGGCAGCACATACGCAATGCCTTTCGTACCGGAAAAAGCCGGTTCGACGACATTGTCAAAGAAAATATCCGGAATGTTTATACAACCGTAGGAGATGCGGTGCTCCAGAGGATCCGGGCTTGCGATTCGCTGCAGGCGGCGCTCCCTGGGATTGTTGGTAACCACCCAGTGCATGGCGACTCCGCCGTGGTAATCCACCCACAAAACGATATTTCCCTTCAAATCGGGGCCCAGCTCCGCAACGGATCGGCCCGCAGGGGTAACGCGCATCTTCGGGGTGATCTGCCATAATTTCTTCTTCCCGATGCCGGGTTGGCAGACATCTCCCTTCTCCAGGCCAATCAGGCAGGGGGCCTCACCCAAAAGATACCCGCCGGAGTCGAAGACAAATACTTTGGCATCTGTTTTGTCGATAATTATGAACGGCATCCCATGATTGTCACCCGAATCCATGACCCAGTCCGCCACGTTCTGCGCGTCCCGGGATCTTGGCTGACCTTCGAAATTCGCCCGTTTGGGCGTCGAAACAGCTCTGGACAATTCTGCAGGTTTGGAGACAGTGGCATCGGTGTGGGCGCAACCGGCAACCAGCAGCAGAATCGACAGCAAGGTGGCTATCGCGCCTGCGGCCCGCAAGTTCCATGGCAACCGGGATGCCGGGGAAGTACTAAAGGCGTTCCTGATGTTTCTTTTCATTCTTGGCAGCTGATGATTTTTCGTGGCGGTTTTTGAAATAAACACCGCAGCCCCCCAAAGGGGGAAGCTGCGGTGTGGCGTACTTTAGTTGCGCGGCTGTGCCGGAGGCGGCATGGGAGCTGGCGGCGGCGTAGGCTCGGGCGCCGGCTGTACTGCGGCCGGAGGCGGTGGGCACGGAGCGGGCGCCGCTTGATGGCAGGCGCATCCACCCAGGGCAAAACAACTACAGGCAATCAAAAACGCGAGCGAAAGCAATCTTTTTTTCATAATGCCCCCTTAAAAAAGAGAAAGACAACTCCCGACGGCCGACCCACCGGAAACCGGCTCGACCACCCGGCTGATTCCGGGCCTCTGGAATCAGCTCAAACAGTACTTCACTTCCTCACTCGAAAAACAATATACTCGAATTACGTCCCGCAGCACAACTGTTTCATGCCTGGTGACCGCTTTGTTAATCCCTCCCTTGTTCTCTGTCAAGGGAATCCTTATACAGCAAAGGATTTTTGCGCAAAAAGGCTTTAATCCTGAACCCTGTAAATCCTGTAATCCCGTCTAAGTTTTTTGCTTTTCGTCCCCGGATGGAAAAAAGACCCGGACAGGATGCGAAGGACAGAAAGACTTTTAGACAGGATTACAGGATTACAGGATTAGGAATCCTCTCGGCCGACCCACTCCTTCTTTAATCCTATATCCTGTAAATCCTGTAATCCTGTCCAAGTTTTTTGCTTTTCGCTCCCGGATGGAAGAAAGACCCGGGCAGGATGCGAGGGGCAGAACGACTTTTAGACAGGATTACAGGATTAGGAATCCTCCCGGCCAGCCACCCTCAATCACCCTTGAATCCTGTCCCCTGAGTCTCGCAAATCCTGTCAATGTATTGGGGCAAATAGACGCAGAAGGTTGTGCCGTGCCCTTTTTCGCTTTGGACGACTATATGGCCCTGATGGTCGGCGATGATTCCCTGTACAACCGAAAGGCCCAGGCCCGTACCCTCTCCGACGCTTTTCGTGGTGAAATAGGGTTCGAAAATTCTCTGGATGGTTTTTTCATCCATGCCGGTTCCGGTGTCGGCGACTTGCATAACCACGTATTCACCGGGCGCGATGAGGCTGTTTCCTCTATTGAGTTCACGATCGAGATGGCAGTCGAGGGTCGAGACCGACAGGGTTCCTCCGTTTTCGCGCATTGCCTGACAGGCATTTGTGCAAAGGTTCATGAGCACCCGATGTATCTGGGTGGGGTCTGCAAAGATTTTTCCGCTGCTGTCAATATTCGAGCAAATGGAGATGGTTTCGGGAAAGGTATTGCGAATCAGCTGAAGCACCTCTTTGGCAAGAGGGGCGAGGTGCAGCGGCAATTTTTCCTGCCTTCCTTCCCTGCTGAAGGTAAGTATCTGCTGTACCAGCAGTTTTGCCCTTTCGGCCGCCTGATTGATCCCCTTGAGGTATGCCGCCTGTTTTTCCGGGTTTCGTAGATGCAAAAGGGCCAGATCCGTAAAACCGAAGATGCCCGAAAGAATGTTGTTGAAATCATGTGCGATGCCTTTGGCCAGGGTGCCGAGGGATTCCATTTTCCGGGTCTGAAGCAACTGTTCTTCCAGCCGTTTTCTTTCGGTGATATCGATGAGGATGCCCCTTGTCCCGACAACCTTGTCATTGCTGAAAACCGGGGAGGCATTGACCAGCACGGGGAATGTGGAACCGTCTTTTCGTAGTCCGGTGTATTCCTGAATGCCGGTTTCCTCTCCGGCCAGCTGGCGTTTGACGAAACCTTTCACCCGATCGCGGTCTTCCGGAATGAAGATATTTACGTTGTGCAGGTTGGCTGAAAAATCCCCTGTGGTGTAATGGAAAAGCTGGTGCATTCTCTGATTGAGAAAGACGGGGCGGCCGTCGGCATCGATTTCGAAGATCCCTTCGGGGAGCAACTCGGCAAGCTTGCGGAACCGCGCCTCACTCTCCCGCAATCCTTCCAGCGCCTGTACGGCGCGGAGGACCTCGCTCGCGTGCGAAGCCAGAATATTGCCGATCTCCTTATCCTGTTCGTCAAAGGAGGGCTTTGTGCTGTTGTGCAGCGTAATGACTCCAATCACTTCCCCCTCCTGATTGCGGAAAGGGAAGGTGAGAAGAGAGCCGTTCGTGTATCCGCTCCACCCGCTGGCTTCTGTTTCGGAATCCAGGGCTATGTCGGGAATGAGTATGGAGGCGCGCTGCTCGATCGTGCGCTCAAAGACGCACCCCTGTTCCAGGGGAAAGGGGATGAATTCGGGAGTGTGCTCGGTTTCAAAGGTATGCAGAAGCCGCAGACCCGACTTTTCAATCAGATAGATGCTTCCTCCGTTTGCCTGCATGAGCCTGGCGAATTCCTGGAGCAATTTGACGCTGCATTCCCCGGTTTCCCGGCACTGGGAAAGGTTGCGGGTAGTTTCGGCGACGATGCGGAGGCGAAGGTTTAGCTGGTGCAGTTGTTCATTTGCCGCTTTGAGTTCCTGCGTACGTTCGGCGACTTTGCGCTCGAGTTCGGTCTGGTATTCCCGGTTTTCCCGCACCAGTCTGGCCCATTGGAGGGCGCTTTCCACGGCGAGGGAAATGATGGCCATATCCTCCACCGGTTTGAGGATGTAGTCTCTGGCGCCGCAGCGCAGCGCCTCGATGGCGTCTGCGATCTTGCCGGTTCCCGAGACGACGATGACCGGGGTCTGCGGAGCGCTTGCGGCCGCCTGTCGTATGACCTCCAGACCGTCTACTTCGGGCATCCGAAGGTCGGTAAGAATCAGATCGGGCTTTTCCCGCTGCAGGATTTCCAGACCGATCCTGCCGTTTTCGGCCTCCAGGAGCTCGAATCCCCTGTCTTCGAGGTAATCGAGCAGGCTTTGGCGCAGGATTTCGTCATCCTCGATGACCAACAGTTTGCCTGGTGTCTGAGTACTCATGCGGGTTCCCTTCGTAGCGGCAGGCGTATGACGAATCGAGTTCCTTTTCCGGGCTCGGAGCTGACCCCGATATCCCCTTTGTGGTTTTCGCAAATGATGAAGTAGGAAACGCTGAGGCCCAGCCCTGTGCCCCTGTCGGGCGGTTTGGTGGTGAAAAAGGGCTCAAAAATGCGCCTGCGCACCTCCTCGTCCATTCCCTGGCCGTTGTCTTCGATTTCGACGCGGACCATGGCCGCCTCGCGCTCGTAGTGCAGGCGCAGGCAGAAGCGGGGCTTCTCGCCCTCCTGCGCGGGGTGCTGCATGGCTTCGGCGCCGTTTCGCAGGATATTGAGAAAGACCTGCTGGATCTTTCCCGATTCGCAGGGCACAAGCGGCAGATCTTCGGCATACTCCCGCACAATTTCGATCCTGCGGAAGTCGTATTGTTTTTTGAGATCGTAGTCGATGCCCGCCAGTTCTACGCAACGATCGAGCAGATCCCGGACATCGTGGGAGGAATAAGAGGCGTCGGCCTTGCGCGCAAAGCTCAGCATGTTCTGGACGATCTCCGCTGCGCGGCTTCCCGATTTGCAGATCCGCTCGATCATGTCGAGAATTTTTCGCTTTTCCATGAATGCGGCGAGCGCCTCCATGGAGAGCCCCGCCTCTTTGGCGGCCGCAGCGTTGGCCGGCAGCTCGAGATTGGTGAGGCGCTCCTTCATGACACAGGCCGTCTGGATCATCCCTCCCAGGGGGTTGTTGATCTCGTGGGCCATCCCGGAGGCCAGTCCCCCAACGGAGAGCATCTTCTCCGACTGGAGCATCATCTCTTCGAGACGCACACGCTCGCTTATGTCGTCGAGGCGGATCACGGCGCCATCGACGCCATTGGCGATCAACGGATAGACGGTCACCTCCTCGAAACGGGTTTTGCCGTTAGCGCCGGCAATCCTGCGCCTTTCGGAGTAGACCTCCCTTTTGCGCATGGCGCTTCGAATCTTGTCGATTTCGGTCGCCATACCGGGAAAGACGAGTTCCAGGGGATGTCCCAGGGCTTTTTCCGCGTCGATACCGCTTACGTGCTGTGCCTCGTGGTTCCACTGAGTCACCTTGCCCTCGGCGTCCACGCCGATCAGCGTGGAGGGCATGGAATCGATAATGTTGGAGATATAGTTGCGCGCCTTTTGCAACTCCTGTTCGGCCCGCTTCTGTTCGGTGATGTCCAGGAAGGCGACGGCGAAATGATTCGGCAGGCTGCGGAATACGACGAAATCATACCAACGGTCATTCACCGGCATTTGCCGTTGAAACCGCAAGGGGACACCCGAAAGGGCGACCTCGCCATAGGTCCGGATAAACCGGCCGGGTTCCTCATAAACTTTTGGAAGAACTTCGGTGGCTTTTTTGCCGCGAGGATCGATCCCGGTCATCTTCATGTACCGGTCGTTGGCGTCAATATACAAATAATCGACCGGCGAGCCCTTCTCGTCACACAAAAGGCGGCTGTAGGTCAGGCCGATCGGGCTGTTTTCAAAAAGCGCCCGCAGTTTCGCCTCGCTTTCGCGCAGCGCCGCCTCCGCTTCAATGCGCTTGGTAATGTCTTCGATCTGCGCGACGACAATCGATTTGCCCAATTCGATGTAGTTGGAAAACGTTATCTCCGCCTCAAACCGCGTTCCGTTGACCGGGCGGATGGTCCGCTGCACTTTCGTGGGGCGTGAGATGGGCCCGGTTTGTGTCGCCGCGTCGATGTCGGCTATCATTTGAATTTTGACATCTTCATAGAGCACGACGGATTGAATCGTCTTCCCAATGACCTCCCGATGGGAGTTTAACCCGGAAAGTTCTGTAAATGCTCGATTACAGAAAAGAATCACTCCATCGGTTTGTGCGGCTGCTATCGCGTAGGGCAAATTGTCGAGTACATGCTCCAAGCGGCGCATGTATCGAGTGCTGCTTTTACTCCTCATGCGCCGAGCACCTCCCGGACCTTTTGGAGCAGGCTCTTCACGGAAAAGGGTTTTTCCAGGAAGTTTATGCCCTCATCGAGAACTCCCTGATGGGCAATGACATCGGCCGTATAGCCGGACATGAAGATGGTTTTAAAGCCCGGTTTTATGGCGGCGAGCCTGTCTCGCAGGTCTTTGCCGTTCATTTCCGGCATCACCACGTCGGTGAGCACGAGATGGATGGGCTTGGGGCAGTCGTGAGCCAGTTTCAGCGCCGCGGCCGGGCTGCCGGCGGCCAGGACCGCGTAGCCGTGCAGCTCCAAAATGGTCTTTCCCAATTCCAGCAGTGGTTCTTCGTCTTCGACCAAAAGCACCGTCTCTTTGCCTTTCAATTCTTTTTCGGGCTCGGAAAGACCGGCACTCACCGGTTGCTCGGCTACGGGCAGGTGAATGTTGAATGTCGTCCCATGGCCCGGTTCGCTGGAGACGGTGGCAAAACCGTCGTTTTGCTCGAGAATCCCGTATACCGTTGCAAGCCCCAGCCCGGTCCCCTTGCCGAACTCCTTGGTCGTAAAGAAGGGTTCGAAGATGTGCTGGAGGGTTTCCCCGTCCATGCCGGTCCCGGTGTCGCTTACAGCCAGCCGGACGTAGCGCCCCGCAACAACCCCCTCATGGTCGCGGCAATAGGAGTCGTCAAAGTCCACGTTGCGGGTGGATATGGTGATTTTTCCCACCCCCGCAATGGCGTCGCGGGCGTTGACACACAGGTTGGCCAAAATCTGATCGAGCTGTGTCGGGTCCATGTTGACCGGCCGGATATTGGCGCCGGGGTTCCACAGAAGCTCCATGTCTTCACCGATGAGACGGCGCAGCATATTGAGCATGCTCTCCACGATCTCGTTGATATCGAGAACTCTGGGGCTTATGGTCTGCTTTCGGGCAAATGCCAGCAGCTGGCGCACCAGGTCCGCCGATCGGTTGGCGACCTTGAGGATTTCCAGCAAGCGTCGGCGGATCGGCTCTGCGGAATCGATTTCCAGCAGGGCCAGCTCCGTTTGCCCCACCATCACCGAGAGCATGTTGTTGAAGTCATGGGCGACACCTCCCGCCAGCCGCCCCACCGATTCCAACTTCTGTGCCTGGTAGAGCTCTCTTTGCAGATTGCGGAACCGGCCCATGTTGCGTCCGACGGCAAGGTAATGGGTAATCGTCCCCGAAGCGTCCCGGATGGGCGAGATGGTGCCCTCGATTTCAAAATCCCTCCCCTCCCTGCCCCGGTTGAAGATCGTCCCGATCCACACCCGGCCGCTATCGAGGGTCTCCTTCATCCTTGTGTAGAACGCCGCATCATGCCGGGCGCTCCGAAGAAATCCGAGCTTTTCCCCGCGCAGTTGCTCATCGCTGTAGCCGCTGGAACGTTCGAAAGCGGGATTGACGTAGACAATGGTGCGGCGTTGGTCGGTTACGAGTATATTCTCATCCGCCTGTTCAATGGCTGTTGAGAGCAGCGCTGCTTGGGCGTCGCTTTGCTTTCGTTGCGTTATATCGCGGATTGTCCCGATTACCCCGCACGCGGTTCCCTGCGTATCACGTAAAAACCGCGCCGAAACCTCGGCCCAAAAAGGCGAACCATCCTTCCGGTATTGCTCTAACTCGAAGACCAGCACCCGGTCCGGATCGATTCCGGTGGTTCCCTCCAGGGCGAGTTCCCGGGCAAGGGTCTTGGTCGCAACATCGAAGGCCGCAGGGCCAAGATAGCCGGCAGGCTCCAGGCTCTGCATCTCCTCGGGTGTTCTCCCATACATCTTTTCGACCGAAGGGCTTATGTAGGTGATCCCCATGTTCATGTCCATGGTGAAGATCACATCATGGACATTGTCGGCCAGAAGCCGGTACTTTTTTTCGCTCTCTCGCAGCGCCTCCTCAAACTGTTTGCGCTCGGTGATATCCTCAACGACCCCGAAGACCACCCCCTGCCCGGCGGAATATTCCGCCATGGCGTGAATGTCGATTATCCTGCCGTCGCTTTTCCTGCGAATCTTATGTTCGACGTCATAGGGTTTGCCGTTTTCCACCAGTTCGCGCAGGGCCGTATCGAGCATGTCCCGATATTGAGGCAGGGGAAATGTTTTTATCTCCGAAATGGTCCACTCCCTGTCTTCCAGGCCGTAGATGAGCCTTGCGCCCTCCGAGGCATAAACCTTGCCGCTTCCAAGGATGAATTCCCAGTTTCCGATACCCGAGGTCACCTCGGCCCTGCGCAGTCGCTTTTCGCTAAGCCGAAGCTCCCTAACCGCCAGACTCGTCGCCTCCTCGGCGCGCTTTCGTTCGGCTATGTCCCGTATGACTCCTTCAACCCCGAGAATATTGCCCTGCCCGTCTTTCAAAAAGCTGCTGGTGATGGACACGGGAATCGGCGTTCCGTCGATTTTTTGAACCATTACTTCGTAGTCGCGCACTACGCCGTCCTGCCGGATCTTTTGCAGCATTTTTTCGCGCTCGACGGGATGTGTCCAGAAGTTCTGAATATCCATCCCGATTATTTCTTCACAGCTCACCCCCGTAATCTTGAATACCGACGGGCTTGCCATGGTGATAAAGCCGTCTCGATCCGTGCGGTAGAAAACGTCCTGAATGTTTTCCACAACGCTTCGGTAACGCTTCTCGCTTTCCCGGAGCATTTCCTGCGTTTTCCGGATTGTGGTCACATCCCGTACGGTCTCTATGGCGCCGATGATCCTGCCGGCTCTGTCATAGAGGGGCCTGGCCTTGCACGATAGAATGAGCTCCTCGTTTCGCAAAGACACACAGGCTTCGGCCAGAAGAATATCTCCCTCTTTTTGGACGGAAGCATACTTCTCCAGGATCTCTTCGTTTTGTCCGATTGCCGCATCGATCAAAATCGGTCTTGGGTATCCATAAAGCGGCACGGAATATTCATAATCGCCCTTCCCCAGAATATCTTCGGCCTTGATGCCCGTCAGCTTTTCATGGGCCTTGTTCCAGATGATGACTTTTCCCTCCGGGTCGATCGCCAGGGTCGGGTCCGGCAGGAATTCGAGGATCTGGGAAAGCCTTTCCCGCGACTCTTGCAGTACGTCTTCGGACCGTTTGCGCTCGGTGATGTCGTTGATCGTGACAAGCACCTTGTCACCGTCTTTTTCTCGCACCAGCGCCGTGCTTATCAGCAAGACGACGGTGAACTCCGCTTCCCCCCGCCGCAGGGTCATGCTTTCCTCCATGTCATAGAGACTCTGCGCGGTTTGAAAAGTGTGGGCGATATGTCTGCGGATCGGGCAATGACCGCACTGGGGACTATTTCCGCACCCCCTGTCATGAAAGGAATGCAGGCAGCCGAATATCTCGCCGCAAAGACATCCCGGGAGAGCCTCTTCCGGCCTGCCCGAAAAGGTCGCCCCGCGATGATTGATGTCGGTCACGCGACCTTCCCGGTTGACGAGCATCATGATGTAGGGAGCGCTTTCAAAGATTTTTTCCAAGGTTTCCCGCTGGGCGATTATCTCGGCCTCGGCCGCCTTGTGCCGGGAAATATCGTCAACGCACCAGATCACCCCTTTCCCCAAATCGGGCGGAGTGGCCGAATCGATCGCCTTGCCCGACAAACTGCACCAGACCGGAGAGCCGTCCTTTCTTCTCAGCTGATACTCGACCTGTATCTGTACGCCCTGTGTCAAAGGCTTGTAGTATTTTTCTCCATACTCCAGGAAACGTTCCTCGGAAAGATGAATCCCGCGCATGCTCATGCCCGCCATTTCCTCGGGCGAATCATAGCCCAGGATATCGGCGAGTCTCTGATTGCTTCGGTAGAGCAGCCTGTATTCCTTCAAAAACATTATTCCGACCTGGCTGTTTTCAAAAACCGCCCGAAATTCCTCCAGGCTTTGGCGGGTTTCCTGGTCGCAGGTTGTCGCTGGTCTTTCTTTTGACTCTTTTTCGGTCAAAATGTCGCCCCCGGCAGAAATCCAATCCATACCCTCTCACTTTCCGGCATTGCCCAAAGTAGCTTTCCGGTAGCCGGCGCAGACGCCTGCTCTGAGGAACTCTCCGTGTTGGCGTCCCCGTATGGCCGTGGCCCCTGGCTGCTCATTAGGTATTTCAATGCAAAAAATGTACAAACCGCGTCCTCAATTGACGAGGCGGGGGGGGGAGGGGGGAGGAATGAGCCGCGTAGCGGCGTGGGGGCGCGGGGGCGATAGCCCCCGCTCTTTTTCTTTTCATTCTTTCGGCGGCGTTGTCATAT
>JAKAJS010000044.1 GCA_021813685.1 Deltaproteobacteria bacterium
ATACTGCTTTAGAGTGGACTCAATATTTTCAATGCCCATCCTGCCCTAAACTGGGGCAAGTCGTCTTACCGAGGTGTCCCGCCTGTGCTGGAGATATGGGGCCGGCAGGGCAATAATGGGAAAATCTACGGCACAACCCGCATTCTGGGTCATAATTTCAATACGACCGGATTCCTGGGGGTCTCAACAGAGCCCACGGGGCAATTGGCCATGCGCGCATTTCCCTCCTGGCTGACCATACCGGATCTGCAATGGCTTGCCATGGCCAGGCGCTGGCACTTCTTTTTTGCGTGGGTGCTGGTAATAAACGGCATTGCCTTTGTGACCTACTCCATCGCGAGTGGACATCTGCGCCGCGATCTTGTTCCCACGAGGCGGGATTGGCGCTCGACAGGACGCTCGATTATAGAGCACATACTTTTTCGCCATCCGACCGGCGAAGAGGCCAAGCACTACAACATATTGCAGAAATTGGCCTATCTTTCAGTAATTTTTTTCCTTCTTCCCCTGATGATTCTGATGGGACTGGGTATGTCTCCGGCGCTTGACGCCGTCCATCCCGGTTGGGTTGATCTCTTTTTCGGGCGCCAGTCCATGAGGACGATCCATTTCATTGTCGCCTGGACTCTGGTGCTGTTTGTGATCGTGCATGTCTTCGAGGTGATCGTGAGCGGTTTGTGGAACAATCTTCGTTCCATGATCACGGGATACTACCGGATCAGATTGGATAAGAGTCATGAGTAGCGACAAAGGGTTCTCCCGGCGAGATCTTCTGGCTCGTCTCATTGCCGGAGCGAGCGCATTGGCGCTCGGCGGCTGTGAAAAGCTTTCGGAATCCAATTGGTTTCCCGGAGTGCTGGGGCTTGGCACAAAGGCCACATACCGGGTCCAGCGGCTCATAGTGGCTCGAAAGGCAATGGCCCAGGAGTTTCCGCCGCGCGACCTGTCGCCCGAGTTTCGCGGCAACGGCACGTTATCGCCAAACAGTCCGGCATACCTGGAGCTGGCATCCAAAGGATTTGCGGATTATCGCCTCGAAGTGGGTGGTCTGGTCGAGCGGCCCGTTCGCCTTTCTCTTGCCCAGATTCGGCAGCTTCCCAGTCGCACCCAGATAACGCGCCATGATTGCGTCGAGGGGTGGAGCGCAATAGGAAAGTGGAAGGGCGCGCGCCTCAGCGCGCTGCTCGAAAAGGTGCAGATCAAACCCGATGCCCGTTATGTCGTTTTTTTCTGTGCCGACGCAATGGAGGATGATGACCCCGGGTCTCTTTATTATGAGAGCATCGACCTGGAAGATGCTTTTCACCCGCAGACGATCCTCGCTTACGAGCTCGATGACGAACCGCTGCCAATCAAAAACGGTGCGCCTCTTCGCCTGCGAGTGGAAAGGCAGTTGGGTTACAAAATGGCTAAATATGTGATGCGCATCGAGGTTGTCGACGATCTTTCCCGGATAGCCGGGGGGAAAGGCGGCTATTGGGAGGATCAGGGCTACGAATGGTATGCGGGCATCTAAGAGCTTTGCCGTTCTTCGGGGCCTAATTGAGCCGGGAGCCGATGTGATATCGAGGTCAGTTGGATAAAGACCCGCCGACGCCACTCAAAAGAATGCGGACAATATTTTGTATCTCGTCTGCAGCGCTTTTTACCTCATCCAGATATGAGCCGATCTCATCATCTCCCACTTCAACCCCGATCTTGTGAAAAGTGCGGCGTAGAATATCAGTCTGATTTTTGCGCCATCCGGATTTCCTTTGACTTTTTAGCTGGTGTGTCGCCACGGCGGAAAATCTTTTCAGGATCTGGAATGAGATGGAACGGTGGGCCTGGATCATTCTATCCATTAGTTCTTCAGAGTGGTAATAGCCAAACAGGTAGCCGGCAAAACGGGCTATGACCGCATCGTCGGTAGAAACGGAGTCAGGCAGCCCGGACCATGCGCCATCGGCAAGGACTTGGAAAATCTTCAGATAAAGCCGCCCGGCATACTTCTTTAGCATCTGTTGCGTAAGCAGAAGGGATGCGACCTCAACGCACCATCTGTCAATTTGTTTTCTCGATTTGATTACGAACTCCAGCAGGTCCATGCCGATTATCGTCCAACTCGAAGAAGGGTCGATTGCGGAAAGAATGCCCAAGACAAACTCGACTTCAATCGGCTTTAATCGCCATTTGCTATACCGTGAAAGCGCGTAGTCGCCGCCAATCGGTTCCACCCCGATGGCGCGCTTGTGGAATTGAAGTCTGTCCGTGCGGTAGAACATTCCGTTATGAAAAAAGTACGTATGCGAGGCGGTTTCACAGACTACTGTGATGGGTGAGTCCGAAGATGGGTAACTCAAACCGGCCCTGTTGTAAAATTCCGTGCCGTCGCGCTCGCTGAGCCAACCTTCCTCTACCGACCACCTCCGGTCGATAAGGCGCGTCAACTCCCTTATTTCGGCCGGGGTGACGATGGCTGCCATACCGGGTGTGGACCCGCTCTTCTTTTTGGATACCCCTGCGCCGCAAGGCGCGATCCCTTTTTTTCGAGACTCCCAGAAGATCATTAATTCCGGACTTTCCAACTTATGAAATTAGGGCCCCAGGCAATCTGGAGGGTTCTGCCGATTCAGGGCGCGCCTCTTTCAGCAACCATGCCACAACATCCCTGTTTTCAGATGAACCGGGGCGGCCCCCCCTTTCAAGCGGCACGCTCCCGTAACGTCGTTCGTCGTTTGAAGATTGAGACCCCCTGCAAAGAAAATTAGTATGCAAATAATATGCAACACTGCAAAACGGCCAGGGAAGGCAATTTCATGAACACAAGCGGCGGTTAAATTACACAATGGAAATTAAAGTCGCGAGGACTATTATTGAAAGCGGTATTTCTCGGGTAGGCGCATCAGATTCGACCCAACGCCAATGACACACCTCCATCTACCCGGCTCCTAGAAAGGAAAGAACACCGGCAATAAAAAAGCGAAGCCGATGCCGAGCAACAGCGTAAGGGGCAAACCGACCCGTACGAAATCTGTAAAGACGTAGCCGCCGACGTTCATGGTTAAAACATTGGTCTGATAGGCCATCGGAGTCACAAAGCCGAGGTTGGAACCAAAAAGAACCGCGAGCAGGAAGGGCTCAGGCGAAAGCCCCAGCCGATGAGCGATTTGAACGGCGATCGGAGCTCCGATGAGGGCTGCGGCGGTGTGGGATGCTACGTTCGTGATAGCAGCCACAAAGAACAGGATTATTGCGAGAATGGCGGAGGGAGGAAGCCCTCGAACAGCAGTTAGAAACGCAGCTGCAAGAAAATTCGCCGCTCCGGTATCCACCAGAGCCTTGC